>CAYPCK010000286.1:0-4177 GCA_964409185.1 uncultured Anaerolinea sp.
AGCCGACCGTGCCAAGATCGTGCGTGATGAAGATGACCGAGATGCCGCGCGACACGCGCAAATCCGCCAGCAGGTTGATGATCTCGGCGCGGATGGAAACATCCAACATGGAAACCGGCTCATCGGCAAGCAAGAGATGAGGTTCCAGCACAAGCGCGCCGGCAATCACCACGCGCTGACGCTGACCGCCGGAAAGTTGATGAGGAAAGCGGCGCATGTAACTCTCTGCCGGTTTCAATCCCGCATCTTCGAGCGCGCGGCGGACGCGCTCGCGGCGTTCCTCGACGTGCGACCCAAGTCCATGCACGATCAGCGGTTCCATGATGATCTCCTCGATGGTTTGGGTCGGGTTCAGGGATTCATACGGGTCTTGGAACACCATTTGAATCCGCTGGCGCAATCGCTTTTGTTCGTCGCCGGTGACGCGAGTAATATCCCTGCCCTCGAACACGATCGCGCCTTCTGTGGCTTGCTCCAGTCCCATCAGCGTGAGCGCCAGCGTGGACTTGCCGCATCCGCTTTCACCCGCCAGCGCGATCACTTCGCCGCGTTTCATTTGCAGGCTGACGTCGTCTACGGCATGGATGAAGTTCTCCGCGCGGGAAAACCAACTGGGTCTGCCAGCCTTGAAATATTTCTTCAGGTCGTTCACTTCGAGGATGAAATCGTCAGCCATTAAACTCCAAGGTAGAGCGCGATACTATCTCGCTCTATTCACCTTTCAAACAAATGACAACTTGCAAAATGCCCGTCGCTCAATTCATGTAGTTTCGGCATCTCGATCGCGCAACGCTCGAATGCCAGCGGGCAGCGCGGCGCGAAACGACATCCGGCGGGAAGCGCGTCCAATTTCGGGGGATAACCGGGAATGGAGACGAGCCGCTTGTCGGGTTGCGAAAGATCGGGGAACGCCTTAAGCAATTCCTGGGTGTAGGGGTGGCGCGGCGAATTGTAGATCGTATCCACATCGGCGTATTCGGCAGTCACGCCGCCGTACATCACCAAAACCGTGTCGCACATTTCAGCGACCACGCCGAGATCGTGCGTGACGAAAATAATCGCCACCCCCAATTTCCTCCGCAGGGTATCAAGCAATTCCAAAATTTGCGCTTGAATCATTACATCCAGCGCGGTGGTCGGCTCGTCCGCGATTACCACTTGCGGGTTGCACGAAAGCGCCATGGCGATCATTGCGCGTTGACGCATCCCGCCGGAATATTGATGCGGAAAATGATCTTTGTGTTTCGCCGCGATGCCCACCAATTCGAGCAGTTCGACCACGCGCTCTTCCAACTGCCCCGGCGGCATTGTGGGAATGTGCTTGGTGATCGCTTCTTTGATCTGGTCGCCGACCGTGCGCACCGGATTGAGCGCGTTCATCGCGCCTTGAAACACGATCGAACTCCCGCCCCAGCGCACATCGGCAAGTTCCTCCTCCGACGCCGTGGCAAGGTCTTTGCCCTGAAAAAATACATGCCCATTTGAAATTTGCCCGGAGGCCGGGAGCAAACGATTGATCGCCATGATCAACGTGGTCTTGCCGCATCCGCTCTCCCCCACCAGCCCCATCATCTCGCCTTCGTGCAACTGAAAACTGACGTTTTGCACGGCTTGCGCCGCCACGTTGTCGTTGAAAAATTGGACAGAAAGATTTCGAACATCCAGCATGACGGGAGCATCCTTCCTCCTTTTTTCTTCGGATGCAACCCCCGCTTCACTCTGGACGGTCTGCCTGCCCGGCATGAGGTGATGTGATTCCAGCCTCGGGTTCAACACCTGTTCGAGGCCATGACCCAACAATGTCAACGCAAGCACCACCCATACGATACCGAACCCCGGAGTTGCCAGCGCCCACCACGCGCCGACGCTCATCGCGCCCCTGCCGAAGGCGAAGTTCAACATCTGTCCCCACGAGAGCGAGGTCGGGTCGCCCAGCCCTAAAAACGACAGGGTCGATTCGTTCAAGATGGCAAGCGAGATGACCAGGATCGCATTCACCACCAGCAACGGCATGACCAGCGGCAGGATGTGATGGACGATGATATGTCGGTTGCCTGCCCCGATGGCGCGCGCGCGCAACACGAACTTCCGCGATTTCACCGCCAGCGTCTGCGAACGGACGATGCGCGCGGTGGTCGTCCACCCGAGCAAACCGATGACAAAGATGATGTTGAGCAGGCTGGGTTTCGTCAGGGCAACGATGACGATGATCAGCGGCAGGTCGGGGATGATGAGCATGGTGTCGGTGAAGCGCATCAGAAGATTCTCCACCCGCCCGCCGACAAACCCCGCCACGATACCGATGACTCCGCCGATGACGATCGAAATGAACGCCGCAAAGAAACCGACGATCAGCGAAACGCGCGAACCGTAGATGAAGTTCGTGAGCACATCCTTGCCGGCGTCGTCTGTCCCAAGCCAGTGCGCTTTACTTGGCGCGTTATAAATATCCGCTGAAGTGATACCTTCGGAAGTGCCAATCTCATAAGGGGCAAGAATGGGGGCAAAAATTGCAACAAACAGAATGACGGCCAGCATGACCAGCCCGGCGACCCCCATTTTATTCCGACGGAACGTGCGCCAGAATCCGGAAAGCGGCGAGGAACGGACAGCCGGTTTTCGTTCGGCAGTTTGGACAGCCATGTGTTATCCCGTCTGCACACGAGGGTCGAGGTAGGCGTAGGTCAGGTCGGCGATCAGGTTGGCGATCACCACGCTGACCGCGATCAGCAGAAACACTCCCTGCAGGACCGGGTAATCCCTCCGTTCGAGCGCTTCGTAGATCGCGCCTCCCAACCCCGGCCAGGAAAATACCGCCTCGATCTGGATGGCGCCCGCCACGGTAAAGCCGAGATTGATAGCAATGATGGTCACGATCGGCAACATGGCGTTCGTCAGGGCGTGGTCCTTCAATATCTGAAAGGTCGAAAGCCCCTTGGCTTTGGCGGTCAGGATGTAATCCTCCGCCAGCACATCCAACAGGCTGGAGCGCATCACCAGCAGGTATTCGCCCATGTAAACAATGGTGTACGTGATGGTTGGAAGGATCATATGACGCGTTACATCACCGATCTGGTATAGCAGCGGGTAGGAACTCGTCCCGGGTGTCGCCCTGCCGCCGATCGGAAACCCGTTACTGCTCCCCCAGAACAGCAGGATGATGCCCAGCCAGAAGGTGGGCAGGCTCCAGGCCGCGAGCCCGGTGATCAACGCGCCATAATCGATGGATGTGCGCGCCTTCCACGCCGCGAAAACTCCGAAGGTCATACCCAGAAGGATGGAAAGGATCTGCCCCGCCCCGATCAACAAGATCGTATTCCATAGCCGCTCCAAAAGAATTTCGGAGACCGGGCGATTGGTATGGAAACTGAAACCAAACTCTCCCTGGGTGAGGTTGCGCAGGTAGATAAAGAATTGGGTGTCGAGCGGGTTGACATTGCAATCGCCCCTTTTGACCGGGTTCAATGTCTGAAAACAATTAATGACCGGCTTGTCGAGTCCGAAGCGAACGCGGAGCGCCTCGATAGCATCCTTTTTCAGCCGTGGGTCATGCGTGCCGGCGCGCGCGGGGTCGCCGGGTAACACGCGGAACAGAAAAAAATTCAGGATGACGACAAAGAGGATCGTGGCCAGCGACCAGCCTATTTTGTTCAAAAAATAGCGATAACGACTCACCGAATCACCATCAGGTTTCGCGCCGGTTCTGGAGGGTTGAGCAGTTTCCAGAACCGGCGCGAAAAACTATTGCACAGGTTCAATGACCAACAGAGAACTGAGATCGGCAAGCTCGACCTTCGCCTTGTCGGTGACCCAGCCGGTGAATTTATCCACGCGATAGGCTTGAATGGCTTGTTCGTAATACGGGATGATGTACACAACATCGTTGAAGACGATCTCCTGCATCTGCCAGACGAGTTCGTAGCGGGTGTTCAGGTCCAGTTCAATCCCCTGCGCCTCGTATAGCTCGTCGTAGGCAGGGTTGGAGTAACCGGTTTCGTTGTATCCGTTGGGGATCTCGCTCGTGGCGTAGACCGAAAGCAGGAGGTTTGGGTCCGGGTCGGAGCCCCAACCCCATAAAATAATATCGAAATCGAAGGCTGGACAACACTCCGAGGTCAACGCATCCGGATCGATCGCCTGCAACTCAAGCGACACGCCGACCTCTGTCCACATTTCC
>CAYPCK010000287.1:0-1831 GCA_964409185.1 uncultured Anaerolinea sp.
CAACGTGCTCATGCCGATTTCGAAGGCGCAGGCATTCACTGCCACCGAAAATCACGCCAGCACGATCTTTGTTCTGTTGCAGGAGAACGAGCAGGCAGAGCCGGTTGCGCAAGCGATTCAATCTTCGTTATACCGAGTGCTGACATGGCAGGAGCAAAATGAATTCGTGGTGCTGTTCGAGGATTACGCCGGCGCGTTCATGATCGTGCTGTACCTCATCGTGCTGGGCATCACCGCCACGGTCGTCACCAACACGCTGGTCATGGCGGTCTTCGAACGCACGCGCGAGATCGGCATCCTCGCCGCCATCGGCATGAAGGGAGGCGGCATCATGGCGCAGTTCCTCGCCGAAGCCGCCCTGCTCGCCACCGGCGGCGTGATCGGCGGGCTGATCCTCGGCGGCGCGCTGGTCGCGTATTTCACCGTCTACGGCATTTACATTGGCGATTTCGGGATCACCGGCGTGTTATTCGAAGAACTCATCTACGCCCACCTGACGCTGGAAAACACAGTCACTCTGGGGATTGTCACCTACGTTATTACACTGGCTGCTTCGCTCTACCCCGCCATGCTCGCCGCGCGGATGGAACCGGTCGAAGCGCTTCACGGTTCAGGAGGATGAACATGGAAGTCACAAGAGTCTGGGATGCCACGCGCATCTACAAGATCGGGGAGGTCGAAACGCGCGCCTTGCGTGGCGTGAATCTTTCCATTGAGAACGGCGAATTCACCGCGCTGGTCGGTCCATCGGGTTCGGGCAAGACCACCCTGCTTCAACTTATCGGCTTGCTCGACCAGCCCACCAGCGGGCAGGTTTTCATCAACGGGCAGGATGCCACACATTTGAACCGCAACCAGCGGGCAGATTTGCGGAAGCATTCCATCGGCTTCGTCTTTCAATTCTTCGCGCTCATCCCCACGCTTACCGCGTATGAAAACGTCGAGATGCCGCTGTTGTTGAACGGCACACGAGGCGGCGACCGCAAGAAACGCGTCAACGAAATGCTCGAAGCGGTGGGACTTTCCGACCGCGCCCATCACCGCCCCGACCAACTCAGCGGCGGACAGCAACAACGCGTCGCGGTCGCCCGCGCGCTTGCCACCAACCCCAAACTGATTCTCGCCGACGAGCCGACCGCGAATTTGGATACCGAGAACGGCAAGCAGGTGATGGACATCATGGCGCGTCTCAACAAAGAGACCGGCGTCACATTCGTCTTCGCCACCCACGACCCGCGCGTGATCAACTACGCCAGCCGCGTGGTCACCCTCGAAGATGGCTTGATCGTGAAAGACAACGGGAAAGTGAAATGAAAAAAAGTAATCTCTGCGGTTTCATCCTTCTCACCCTGCTCCTCACTGCGTGCGGGTCAGCCTCCTCCCCCACCGCCCTCCCCACCGTCGTGCTCGGTAACGAAAACGCGCCGGTGAATCAACAAACCGAAACGGGCGGCGCGATCACCGCCTCCGGGGTTGTCGTCCCCATCCGCGAAACGAGGCTGGCGTTCGCCTCCATCGGCAAAGTCACCGATGTCAATGTGAAAGTGGGCGACGAGGTCAAGGCGGGCGAGGCGCTGGTCGCGCTCGACACCGCATTGTTGCAGGCGAGAGTAAAAGAAGCGCAGGCGAACCTCGCGTCAGCGGCGGCGCAGGTCGCTTTCTTGAAGCGCAACAAAACCGACCAGGTCCACCTCGATGAGGCGAATGGGCCCTGCTACCTGGGGAAGCTTACGCATCTCCGGGGGAAGGTCGTGACCCTGCTCGTATACCGTGGTTATAACCTTAAGTCCCTGTCGCAGCTTTTCATTAGCCAGAGCTTCTGCCTGAGCAA
>CAYPCK010000287.1:1841-4160 GCA_964409185.1 uncultured Anaerolinea sp.
CGCATGCAGGCGTTGCTCGATTCCGCCAATGCCGCGCTTGCCGCGCAGTCCACGCTCGTCGCGCCGTTCGATGGCGTCATCGTCGAGGTGAACATCGCCCCCGCCGAGATCGTCACGCCGGGGCAGATCGTGATCGTGCTCGGCGATCTCTCGCAATTCCAGGTCGAAACCACCGACCTGAGCGAGCGCGATGTAACGAGGATTCAACACGGGCAGACCGCAACAATTTTCATCGAAGCGTTGAACGATGAATTCACCGGCATCGTTGCCGATGTGAGCCTCGTTTCCTCCACCCTCGGCGGCGACGTGGTGTACACCGTGACGCTCGACTTCGATGACCAACCCGAGGGTTTGCGCTGGGGCATGAGCGCGGATGTGATGTTCGATGAATAAGACTCTTCGCTTCATTCTCACTTTCAGCCTGCTCGCGGCATGGACAGTTTTTCCATCGCCCGCGCGTTCAGCGCCCTCTGCCCAAAGTGACGTGACCGCCTCCGCAGTATTCGTGCCCGCGCAAGTTTCGAATTTGGGATTTGTCACCGCGGGCTTGGTGAAAGAAGTGCTGGTGAAAGAGGGCGACGCAGTGAACGCAGGCGACGTGCTGGCTGTGCTGAACGCCACCGAACTCGAATATGCTGTGACCGCGGCGGAGGCAAGCCTTCGCTCCGCGCAAGTCAATGCCGAACTGCAACGCTACGGACGCGTGAAAGAACGCCGCAACGGAAAAATTTTCTGGACGCAACTGCCGAAGGAATACATCGAGATCGCCGACATTCAAGTGCGGCAGGCGCAAGCCGCGCTCGAAGGCGCGCAGGCAACCCTCGCGCAGACGATCCTCGTTGCGCCGTTCGATGGAGTCGTTGCCTCTCTCAATATTTCCCCCGGTGAGTTCGCGCAGGCGGGTCAGGTTGTGGTCACGCTCGCCACGCTCGGTCAATTGCAATTGGAGACGACCGACCTGAGCGAACGCGACATCGTCAATGTCGGCGTCGGCGATTCCGTGACCGTCGTTGTCGAAGCGTTGAATGAAAATTTCGATGGGGAAGTGACCGCCATCGCCCCCCGCGCGGATTCCGTCGGCGGCGATGTGGTGTTCAAGGTGACGATTCGATTAAATGAACAGCCTGATGATCTGCGTTGGGGAATGACCGCGGAAGTGGAGATCGGCGTGTCACCCTGAGCGATAGCGAAGGGTCTCCAAGACTATTGTAGAGATTCTTCGTGGCGCCGAGGCGCCACGAAGAATGACATACTTACAAACGGTGATTTTCGGCAATCACTTTTTTCAACACAGCCAGCAATTGCGTCCACCCCGCACCCTTGTCCACGTAGGCGTCGCATCCTGCCTCTGCCCCGCGTTGCTTCGATTGCGCGTCACCGTGCACCGAAAGCAGGATAACCAACGGCGGGTTCGCCAGCGCCTTTAATTGTTGCGTCACGGCGTAGCCATCGGTATCGGGGAGTTCAATATCGAGGATGACAAGGTTGGGTTCGAGTTTTGCAACAAGGTCGATTGCCTCCGCGCCTGTGGAAGCGGCGCCGGAGACCGTCAGCCCCGGCTCATCCTCGAGCAACCAACCCAAACTTTCCCGCACGGCTGGGGTGTCGTCCACGATCACGATGCGCGATTGAGTTGGTTGCATTCTCTCTCATTGAAAAGACCTGACAGGTTTCCACAACGGCGTGACAAATGAGAACCATCCGATTGGCAGGCTCCATGATGAGAACGAATCACGATGAAGCCTGTCAGGTCTTGGTATCTACGGCTTGAACGCGCCGATGACCATTTGCGAGGCGGAGGAGGCGGGGTCGCCTTCGCCCCAGGCGAGGAAGAGGGTATCCGCCGAGGCGACTGCCGCCAGGTTGAAATTGGAGAGCGAGGCGTCGAGGTTGAATCCGCTGGCGGGGGTGTCGAGCGCCCACGTGCCGGTCTGCGGATCTGAGGCGAGATGCCGCAGTTGCACTTCGAATTTGCCGGCGCCGTCGTCTTCGAGCCACGCCACGTACGGCACGTTGCCGACGAAGACGATGATCGGCGTGCGCGCATCGTGGTTCGGGTCCACGTTCAAACTGCCGCCCACTTGAATGAAACTATTGCGCGTGGAGGTATCGAGCCGCGAGACGAAGATCTGCCACTTGCCGTTCTGACCGATCTCGGGCCACGCGATCCACGGTACGGTGCTTTCACCCGCGATGGTGCTCCCCGCCGCCATCGAGGCATCCTTGGCATCGTTCAAGGGGTTGATGTTCAACGCGCATTTTGTTTCGTCGTCGGCCGGGCAGGCTGGGACGTTGATCCATTCAAATCCGCCAGGGATG
>CAYPCK010000288.1:0-2842 GCA_964409185.1 uncultured Anaerolinea sp.
AGCATCTCCATGACTGAAATTCGAGACCCTTCGCTATCGCTCAGGGTGACACGCTATAAGCGTTATTCAGGTTAACCTGAATAGTCAATGTTGATCCTATTTTGCATCGAATTGGCGATCTCTGTGAACCTGCCCTTGAGATAGTCAAACAGCTCGCCGTCAAATTGACCTTCTCTCAGCGCCTTATCCATGCACCATAACCACTCGTCGCGCTCCTCTCTACCAATGGGGAATGGCATATGCCGTTGCCTCAGGCGCGGATGACCGAACTTTTGAACATACAGTGCGGGACCGCCAGACCAGCCGGAGAGAAACATGAAAAGTTTGTCACGGGAATTGGTCAGGTCAGGCGGGTGAATCGCTCGTACCCGAGCGGCTTCGGGAGAAGATTCCATCAGATCGTAGAAGCGGTCAACAAGTTTGCGCACGCCCGCCTCGCCGCCGAGGAGTTCGTAGAGGGAAGGTTGAGGTTCGTTCATGTAGGAAATTGTAATACACCTTTATCGAATACAATCGGAATTATAATTCACGCCACCAGGAGCCAACCATGACCACCCTCGCCCCCACGCTTTCCACTCGATATTTCCCAAATACCTCAACACGCCTGCGAGACATTCTGCTCGTCATCGCTGGCAGTTTCTTCGTCGCCGTGCTGGCGCAGATCGAAATCCCCCTGCCGTTCACGCCGGTTCCCATCACCGGGCAGACGTTCGGCGTCCTGCTCATCGGCGCGGCGCTTGGCTCGAAACGCGGCGCGGCATCGCTGGGTTTATACCTCGCCGAAGGCGCGATCGGTCTGCCGTTCTTCGCGGGCGGTGCGAGCGGACTCGGAGTTCTCACCGGCGCAACCGCAGGCTATCTCGTCGGTTTTGTTGTCGCAGCGTACGTCATCGGTTGGCTGGCAGAGCGTGGACTAGAACGAAGTATTCGCACATCCGTCATTCCATTCCTGATCGGGACCATCATCATCTACCTCTTCGGCGTTGCCTGGCTGGGCATGGTGTTGGGCAGTTTCACACAGGCAATCGCATTGGGCCTCGTCCCGTTTTTGGCGGGCGATGCGTTCAAGTTGATCCTCGCCGCGTTCATGTTGCCTATCGCTTGGAGACTCGCAAAATAGTGCTCGAATCGCAATGAAAGCGCATAGATTTCTAAAAGCCAATGGTCTGACGCCATTGGCTTTATAATTGCCGCCATCAGGAGCAACTCATGACCAAAGAAACCGAAGCCGTCATCTTATCCGCCGCGCGCACGCCGATTGGGAAATTTCAGGGCGCGTTGAGTTCCGTCCCTGCCACGCAATTGGGCGCGATTGCCGTCAAAGCCGCGGTGGCGCGCGCGGGTATCAACGCGGAAGAGATCGAAGAAGTCATCATGGGCAATGTGGTGCAGGCGGGCGAGGGTCAGGCTCCCGCGCGGCAATCGGGAATCTTGGGCGGCATCCCGGCGACGGTCAGCGCGAGCACGATCAACAAGGTCTGCGGCTCAGGCTTGAAAGCGGCGATGATGGCGAGCCAAGCCATACGGGCGGGCGATGCGTCGCTCTTCGTCGCCGGCGGTTTTGAGTCCATGAGTCGCGCGCCGTATCTCGTCAGCGGCCGCATGGGCGAACTCAAATTCGGCAACTCGCAAATAACCGACGCCCTGCTCAACGACGGCTTGTGGGATCCGTTCGAAAATTGGGGGATGGGCAACGCGGCGGAATTCATCGCGGACGAATACGAGGTGACGCGCGAGGCGATGGATCAATTTGCGCTTCGCTCGCACCAGAAGGCTGTTGAGGCGCAAGCGGCGGGCCGCTTCAAGCCTGAAATTGTTCCCGTCCCTGTGACGGGACGCAAAGGCGAAGTGACGATGGTGGACACGGACGAAGGTCCGCGTAAAGATTCGACTCTCGAAGCGTTATCGAAACTCAAGCCCGCGTTCAAAGAAAACGGAAAAGTGACGCCCGGCAATTCATCTCCGATGAACGATGGCGCGGCGGCGGTTGCGATCGCGTCGCGCGCGTATGCCGAAAAAAATAAGTTGAAGCCGCTGGCGCGCGTGGCGGGCTATGCTCAAGCCGCGCTCGAACCAAAATATTTGTTCGCCGCCCCCGCGCATGCGATTCCAAAATTGTTGACAAAGATCGGATGGAAATTATCCGACGTCGACTTGATCGAACTCAACGAAGCCTTTGCCGCGCAAGTGCTGGCGGACGGTTACGCGTTGGCAGACCAGGGCTGGGATTGGGACAAGGTCAACGTGAACGGCGGCGCGATCGCGTTGGGGCATCCGCTTGGGGCGAGCGGCGCGCGCGTGCTGACGACGTTACTCTACGCGTTGAATGATCGCGGCTTGAAACGAGGAATCGCTTCGTTATGCTTGGGGGGCGGCGAGGCCGTGGCGATGGCAGTGGAGGTGGAGTAATTGGTGATTGATGGTCGAGTCGCCCGAATGCTCTATGAGGGTGTATCGAGACCAGCGACCGGAGACTGAGGATCAGAGAATTGGAGAATTGAGGATGGCAAAAGTTTTAGGCGTTGGCGGAGTCTTTTTTAAATCACCGAATCCGAAGAGTTTGTATGATTGGTACGCCAAGTGGCTGGGCATGACGTTGGAAGAATGGGGTACCATGTATGTTCCAAAAAACTACCCTCCGAACAGCCAGACCGTGTGGAGCGCGTTGGACGCTTCGTCAAAATATTTTGACCCCTCCGAAAAGGGGTTTATGTTCAACCTAATAGTGGATAATTTGGAAGAAGCGCTCAAGCAAGTCAAAGAAGGCGGCGCGGAAATCATCGGAAACATCGAGAAGATGGAGTACGGTTCGTTTGGTTGGTTTATGGATCCCGATGGAAAT
>CAYPCK010000288.1:2852-4131 GCA_964409185.1 uncultured Anaerolinea sp.
AAATAAAGTAGAGTTGTGGGAGCCTGTGAAATAATATTTGTGTGTCACTCTGAGGGAGCGACAGCGACCGAAGAGTCTCGCTTGCTGTGTTAGAGACCCTTCGCTACGCTCAGGGCGACACAACTACTAGAGGAAAAATGAATCGCGAAGAACGAAATGAAAAAATAGAATTATATGGTCGCGGCTACGATATGTTGATGTCGACCCTGAAAGATATCCCCCGCGAGATGTGGAAGTTCAAGCCTGAGCCGAAGGAGTGGAGCGTGCATGAAGTGCTCGTCCATCTCGCGGATTCAGAGTCAAACGCGGCGTTGCGGGCGCGGAAACTTATCGTCGAGCCGGGCGGCGCGTTGATGGGGTGCGATCAAGACAAGTGGGCAATTGAACTGGACTACCATGATCAAAGTTACGAAGACGCTTTGGAAACACTGAGACACGTCCGCAAGACGACGTATGAACTGCTCAAGAAACAACCTGATGAGGTTTTCAAGCATACCGCAAAGCATCCCGAATACGACGAGCCGTACACCTTCGAGATGTGGCTGAACATTTATTCCGCGCATATCCCCGGTCACATCGAGCAGATTCGGAATAATTACAAAATCTGGAGAGATCAACACGGTTAACATGTGTCATTGCGAGCGACCGCTGGTCGAGTAACCTCGTGTTTGTCGGGGCATATCGAGACCGAAGGAGCATGGCAATCTCCTGTTTACATGTTACGCGAGATTGCTTCGGGTGGTTTCGATACGGCGGGCAAACGCCGCCTACTCAACCACCCTCGCAATGACACTGGAAACGAGGAGACCACATGACCATCAAACACATCTTTGTCATCGGCGCAGGAACCATGGGCAACGGCATCGCGCAAGTCGCGGCGACGTCGGGATTTCAAGTCACCTGCATGGACGTTCAACCCGCCGCGCTGGAGAAAGCCAAAGCCGCGATCGCCAAATCCGCTGCGAAACTATTGGAAAAAGGGACGATCACACAAGCGGGGAAAGATTCAGCGGATGCAATTAAGTTCGTCGGGGATATGGATACGATGAAAGACGCGGACTTTGTCATCGAAGCCGCAACCGAAAACCCCGAACTCAAGTTCAAAATCTTCAAAGACATGGATGCCAATGCGCGCCCAGACGTGATACTGGCAAGCAACACGTCTTCGATTTCAATTACGAAGATCGCGGCGCAGACCAAGCGTCCCGATAAAGTGGTCGGGATGCACTTCATGAATCCCGTGCCGTTGATGAAACTCGTCGAAGTCATCAAAGGACTC
>CAYPCK010000289.1:0-4118 GCA_964409185.1 uncultured Anaerolinea sp.
CCTGCGCGCGTTCCTCGGGAGGCTGGTACCCCAACAGCGATTTTGGAAACGTCATCTCGCGCCGCGCGAATTGCGTGACCGGGTTCGCCGGGTTGCGTTCGAACGATTCGGTGTACGAGTGGAATTCGCGCACATCGAGCGCCTGCGGCAGGATTTTCACTCCCTCGGTATCGAACCCCCGCGCTTTGACCTCGTTCAGCCACGCGCGCGGATAATCGTCGCCCACGCGCCCCACCAAGCCGATATCTGATTCAGCCGCCCAGACTCTTGCCCCCGCCGCCGCGTACAACGCGCTCCCGCCCGGCACATCGAGCCGAGGCGCGCCGCTGGCGGGGAGCAAAAACTCGCGCGCCAAATTTCCGAACACGAGGAATTGGGGAGCCATGCGCCCATTATACCGGGCGGGACGTAAAATCCGCCCTGCGGCGGATTCGATTTCTACTCCACGAACGGGTTCGCGCGGGCCGGTATCCCCGTCTGCTTGACCGGCAACAGGAAGGTGAACGTACTGCCCTTCCCCGCTTCGCTCTCCACCCAAATACGCCCGCCGTGCAGTTCCACCATCGCCTTTGCCACCGCAAGCCCCAGCCCCATGCCGCCATGCCGGCGCGTGAGATGCGTCTCGACCTGGAAGAAACGTTCGAACACACGCGGCAGATCGCGCGCGGGAATGCCCACGCCGTTGTCGGTGACGGATACCTTCAAGTACCCAGACTCTTCCCCCGCGTGGATGCTCACCGCCCCGCCGGAGTCGGTGAACTGCAGGGCATTCTTGACCAAGTTACTGAGCGCGATGTTGATCTTGATCCCGTCGGCGTCCAAGTACAACGGGGTTTCGCCGGTTTCGGCGTTCAACGTAATGTTCCGCGATTTTGCCTCATCCTGGAACGTGAGCACCACATCCTCTACGATACGCGTCATCGAGACCTGGTTACTGCGCACGCGCGAGGAACCGCGCTGGTAGTTGTCCACATCCGCCAGGTTTTCGACGATCTCCTTCAGTTTGGTCGTGTTGCGAATGATGGTATCGAGTTGCTCGCCGTATTGCCCGCCGATCAGTTCGCGCAGGAACGTGGCATGACCGAGGATCAAGCCGAGCGGGGTGCGCAACTCGTGGGAGGTGATGGCGATGAAATCCGATTTGAGGCGTTCGAGTTCCGCCAGTTCGATGCGCGCTCGTTTGACGTTCTGCGCCAGGGTGAAGTTCTGCATCGCCTGCGCCGCCAACGCGCCCAGCGTGCCGAGGATCGCCAGGTCCTCCTCGGTGAAATGGGCGCCGTCCTTTTTGTTGATGGCTTCCATCACGCCGATCACTTCGCCTCGTACCACCAGCGGGACTGCCGCCAGCGAGCGCGTGTCGTATTGCGAGACGCGATCCGGCAACTTGAAGTGGCGCTGGTCGAATCGCGTATCCTGTATAATCAACGGCTGGGATTGACGGAACACCCATCCCGCCGCGCTGCCGTCGATCGGCACGCCGACCGGTCGGAGCAGTTCGCGGTGGATCCATTGCATCGAAAGAAATCGCAGTTCCTTCGCATCCTTGTCGTATTCGAGGATCGAGGCAAAGGCGCTGTCGGTCATCTCGCTGGCTTCGGTGATCACCGTTTGCAGGAACGATTCGATATCAGGCGCTGTCGTCAGACCCCGCACCACTTCGAGCAGGCGTTCCAAATGGTCCAACCGTTCGTTGGTTATCATCGGTTTGGATTATACAACACAGGCAAGGCACGAACCAATCAATTTCATTGAAATCGAACCAAGGAGAAAACATCAATGGCTGGAAAAAAAGTGCGCGTCGCGATCATCGGGGTAGGCAACTGCGCCTCCTCGCTCGTCCAGGGCGTGCAGTACTACAAGAACGCGAAGAACGACGAAGTCATCCCCGGCATCATGCATAGCACGGTCGGCGGGTATCACATCCGCGATATCGAGTTCACCCTCGGCATCGACGTGAATGCCTCAAAAGTTGGCAGGGACCTGAGCGAAGCCATCTTTGCCGAACCCAACAACACCTACAAATTCGCCGACGTGCCGCACCTCAAAGCCCCCGTCGTGCGCGGCATGACTCACGACGGGCTGGGGAAATACCTCAGCGGCATGATCCAAAAAGCGCCCGGCCCCACCGCCGACATCGTCAAACTCCTGCGCGATACCAAAACCGACGTGGTCATCAACTTCCTACCCGTCGGCTCGGAGATGGCGACGAAATGGTACGTCGAGCAGATTCTCGAAGCGGGCTGCGCCTTCGTCAACGGTATCCCGGTCTTCATCTCCTCCTCCGAATATTGGGGCAAGCGCTTCGCCGATGCGGGCTTGCCCATCCTCGGCGACGATATCAAGAGCCAGGTCGGCGCGACCATCGTCCACCGCGCGCTCGCCAGCCTGTTCGTCGACCGCGGCGTGAAGATCGACCGCACCTACCAACTCAACTTCGGCGGCAACACCGACTTCCTCAACATGCTCGAGCGCGAACGTCTCGAAAGCAAGAAGATCTCCAAAACCAACGCTGTCACCAGCATGATTCCATACGAGATTGACGCCAAAAACGTCCACGTCGGTCCCAGCGACCACGTACCCTGGCTCACCGACCGCAAGTGGTGTTACATCCGCATGGAAGGCACCACCTTCGGCGACGTGCCGCTCAACCTCGAACTCAAACTCGAAGTATGGGACAGCCCCAACTCCGCCGGTGTGATCATCGACGCCGTGCGCTGCGCCAAGATTGCGCTCGACCGCGAACTCGCCGGACCCATCATCGGCGCCTCCTCCTATTTCTTCAAATCGCCGCCCAAACAATTCCGCGATGATATCGCCAGGCAAAAAGTGGAGGATTTCATTTCAGGCAAATCGGACGATTGAAAATACTTCGTAGTGCGTACTACGTAATACGCAGTACGAAGTAAGTGACCCTTCGACATGACGAAACCCCGCATCTTTCTCACCTTCAACTTGCTCACCCTCCTTTTAGCCGCGTGCGCCTCTTCGACCCCCCCGCCCACCGCGGACATAAACGCCGCACTGACACAAGCCTTCGGCACCGCCATAGCGCAACTCCAACCGACGCAGACTCCGCTTCCTACAGACACACCCGTTCCCCCGCCGACGGCGATCCGCACTCCGCCCGCGCTGCCGTCAACGTTTGTCGCGAGTCAATTGAATCCGCTTGATGTGCCGCACACGTACGTTCACGATACGTGCGAATATCTGCTCAACAAATGGAACTCGAACAACGCCGCGCCGGGGACAGTGGTCATGGTCATCATGTTCCACGGCATCAACAAAGATTCCGCGGGCGACGCCAACGACATCCTCGATTCCGATTTCAACAAAATGATGAATGACCTGAAAGATCAAGGTTTCGAAGCCATCAACGCCGCACAACTGGCGGACTTCCTCGACCACAACGCGTTCATCCCCCGCCGTTCTGTTTTGTTGATCTCCGATGATCGTCACCAGGGCGAATACTTCAACGACCACTTCCGCCCGTTCTACGAACAATGGGGCTGGCAGGTCGTCAACGGTTGGATCAGCCTCGAAGACGGACCGCGCGCCATCAGCCTTGAGTCAAACATCGCCCTCGAACGCGAAGGCTGGGTGGATCATCAATCGCACGGCTACATTCACAACATCAACATGGGCGATTCCTCCACCGACGAATTCATCCGCACCGAGTTCGAAAAATCCATCGCCGACTTGCAAACCAACTTCGGCAAGACCCCGCTCGCCATCATCTGGCCCGGAGGCAATTTTGGAATCCGCCCCGTGCAACTCGCGCGGGAATATGGTTACCGTCTCGGGTTCACCGTCAATCCGCGCGGACCCGTCATGTACAACTGGATTCCGCTGGCAGACCAGCCCGACCCGGCGCGACCGGCGTATCTACCTGAGGGCTATGTCAACGACCCGCGCATGGTTATCCCGCGTTACTGGCCCTACCAAGTATCGTCGAACATTGACACCGTCCGCCAAATCGGCAATCACGCCACAGAATACGCGGAGCAAAACAAAGCCACCGAACTTGAATACTACGACATCCTCTGCTCTCCAACGTATGGCGCGATTCCTTGATTTGGACTCAGCCAGCTTGCTGGCGTTCTACGGGAGCAAGCTCCCTG
>CAYPCK010000290.1:0-4115 GCA_964409185.1 uncultured Anaerolinea sp.
GGAATCGAGGATCGCCAGGACAGAGCAAGTCGCACCCCTGCTGGATGAAACAAACCAACTGACCGCGATCTTTGTTACAATCGTAAAAAAAGTCAAGGCAAAATAACTTCCGCCCTTCGCCTTTTGCCTTTCTCCTTTCGAGCAATCCATCACAACCTCCTGCGAAGGGGTTAAATAGCAAAGACCCCACAAGTCTATGAGACCTGTGGGGTCTTTGTTCATCAGCCTCCCAACTGCGCGACTGGATGTCGCTCGAAACCCAGCCCGGAAAACCTCGGCGCGTTAATCCACACAAAGATCGTCAAGGTTCGGGTCTCGGAAGATCGCCTCGCTGCTCAGTTCTTCCACAATTCCTGCCACAGAAACATGCACATCGATTTGAGATGTCCAATGCGGACCACAGCCGAAAACTTGTTCGTAAAATAAATGGACGAGGTAACTGTCCGCTTGCTGTAAGACGTACGTGTCCTCGAGCGTGCCCACTTCATATTTGTACCCCTCGAAATATTCGAGACCGTAATACGCCGACAGATTCCTGACCGCCAGCGCGTAACTCAGGGCTTCTTCGGGAGATTCGATGGGCGCAAATACCTTCCGAAAATCCTCCTTTGTCTTGAGCAGGATGAATTCGCCGTTTTGATGAATAATATAGCGGACGTAGTTCCCAAACAGCCCGCCCGTGTAGTAGAAATATTGCCCGCCGTTGATTTCAGCCTGTAATTCCTCCGAATGTCCGCTGGAGTCATTGGAAACGGCGCAGATGGCGATGGGGTATGCAGGTTCCAGCCCGCCGAGCAGGTCCGAGGGCGCTTGGATTTCGTCACAGCCCAGGTTGGAGGGTATCTCACCGTTGAAGGCATCAATGGAAACGGTCAGATTCGGCGCGGGGTGATTGATGAATTCTGGTTTTGATGAACAACTCGAAAGTAACCAGGAAAGACTCATGATGAGCCAGAGTGGTTTATTCATGTTCATTTTCCGCGCTCCGTTTCTCTGTCTTGGTTTAAAATCTGTAAGTCGGGCTATTCACAACCGAAGCCGCCTCCGGCGGCTTAAGTCCCGCGTAGCGGGGCTTTGTAACCGTAGCACGGGGATTTATCCCCGTGCGGGTGTGCTCAATGCAAGCATTCGGGGCTACTTGACCACCGTCTGTTTTGACAGTGTCAGTTGGCTAAAACGATTATAGCACTGCGATTGGAGTTTCTCTTCTTATGCCTCAATCCGATCAAGGCATCACCAACGACCGCTACACCCTCATCCCGCGCACAGCGATCTTTTTACGGCGCGGCGATTCGTATCTCCTCCTCAAAGGCGCGCCGACGAAACGTCTGTGGGCGAACAAATACAACGGACTCGGCGGTCACATGGAGCGCGGCGAGGATGCGCTGTCCGCGGCGAGGCGGGAGTTGCTCGAAGAAACGGGCTTGACGGCGAATCTGTGGTTGTGCGGCACGGTCATCGTTGACGTGGGCGAGACAGGCGTGTGTTTATTTGTGTTCAGCGGGGAGGTTTTGTCCGGGGAATTGAAGCCATCGGAGGAAGGGCTGGCGGAGTGGATTGAATTTGAGCGAATTGGGGAATTGCCGGTGGTGGAAGACTTGCCCGCTTTATTGGGGCGAATTCACGGCATGAAGCGCGGCGACCCGCCGTTTCATGGCAGGTCATGGTATGACGAACAGGGAAGATTGCGCCTGACCTTCGCCGATTAATCCTTGGTGACGAGCCCCGCGCCTTCGATGTCGTTCACGTCTTTGAACATGATCAACAGCATATACTGCACCGCGCCGAAGAGAGCCATCATGGCATAGGCGGGCCAGTGCTCGCCGATGGGCCACAGCGCCGCCCACACGGTTTTGACGATCTGGACCGGCTCGAGGATGATCTCCCACGAATACAGATACCCGTTCCCCAACGGGATCGATGAAAGTAATTCCCGCCCCATGTAAAAACCGAGGCAACTGAGGGCAACGGTGCCGAAAATGGCGGCGTGGGCGAATTTGCGCCCGTATCTTTTTTTGAAAACCCCGAGCATGACCTTCAACGAGACCAGCCCATAGAAGACCGAGAGCATCGCAATCGAAAAGATAATGAGCGTGTCGTACACGAGCAGGGTTTTGATGGATTTGTCCAGCGGTTCCTGCGAGTTGTGGATCAGGTCGCTGATCATGTAGGGCGCGTTCGGGTAGAACAATACCCATGCTCCCGTGGCGAGCCAGAAGAAGACCGTGCGCAGTCGCGCTTCATACTTTTCGATGAGGAAGGCGATCGCCAGCGCGGGGAGCGAGCCGATGAAGAGATTGGAAAGTAAAAAGTTAAAGGTGGAATCGCCGACAACAACATTCCTGAGTCCGAGGATCAACAGGTTCGTCACGGTCAGCGCGAGGACGATGCGGATGTAATTGGGGGTTGGCTTGTTCATGGCGGGAGTTGCCGGACATTCTACCCCCTAATTCAGGTTAACCAGAATTAAGTTACTGATCTTATGCAGTTCTGCTCAGAGGCGGTCTGCGACCGCCGTATTTACTTGTTCTTTATCCCTTACTTGCCATCCACAGGGTCATAGACCTGTGGGAGCATATAGGTGCATAACATCAGTTACATTACAACGTGTCACCCTCCCGAAGAACATCGGGACGATGTGAGCGGTAGCGAAGGGTCTCGGATTTTATCGTAGAGATGCTTCGCCTCGCTCAGCATGACACATCGAAAAATTAATCAATCAAGGTGAAACGGAATAGTTTTGTTGTTGGGAAGGTATCAAACGCGCAATGAGATGGTGAACAGGCTTCCGCGCCCCGGCGTGCTGTCTACGGTAAGTTTGCCGCGGTGTTGCTCGATGACCTGCCGCGTGATCGCCAGCCCAAGCCCGATGCCCCCGAAGAGATCGTTCTCATGCTTTTCCACATGGTAGAACCTGTCGAAAATTTTCGCAAGGTTTTCTTTTTCGATGCCGATGCCGTGGTCTTCCACCGTGACGATCACGCGGTCCGCGCTTTGGAAGAGACGCAGAGTCACGTCGCCGCCGCGCGGGCTGAATTTGATGGCGTTGTCCACGAGCGCCATGAGGGCGCGCTCCAACGATTTGGCGTCGCCGGAAACGTGTGGCAAGCCTGCGCTGGGCGCGAACCGCAGGTTGACGTTGTGCTCGAGGGCTTTTGCCCGGTATTTTTCCACTACGCCTTGAATCACTTCGTTCATATCCACCGCTTGAAACTCCGGCAGGACGAGGTCCATCTCTTGCAGGAAGAGGATGTCGTTGACGAGCGTCACGATTTGCTGGACGTTTCTCGCCACCGTGTCGATCGTCGAGTTGAGTTGTTCGCCCTCCATCATGCCTTTTTGCAACATCTGCAGGTAACCGTTCGCCACCATCAACGGCGTGCGGAGTTCGTGCGCGATGTTGGTGAGGAATTCGCGGCGGTTGCGGTCCTGCTGGGCAAGTTGCTGGTAGGCGTCCGCAAGCTGGCTGGCGCGGTCGCGCAAGTCGTCCACGGCAAGTTGGTCGTTCGAGCGCAGGCGGTCGCTGATCTCGCTGACCATCGCCATGGCGATACTGCTGGAATTGTTCAGCACCCGGTCGAAACCGGCTTTGTCGAGTTCGAGGGTGGTCAACGGGCTTTTGGCGGTGACGGTCGCCGCCCGTGGGGCGTTGTGGATGAGCGCCATTTCCCCGAAGAAGTCGCCGGGTCCGAGGGTTTTCAACATCCGCGCCTCGGAATTGTTGATGACCTTGGTGACCTCCACCTCGCCTTCGAGGATCATGTAAAAGCGGTCCTCCACGGCGTTTTCGCGGCAAAGCACTGCGCCGGACTCGTAGGCGCGTACCTGGCTGTTGGCGATCAATTCCTCGATCTCGTTGGGTTTGATGCCGGGAAAGGCTCGCGGGATGATGCGCGACGGCGCGCGGCGGGTGGTCATGGCAAATATTCTAGCACGATGCCCAAGCCCCTGGCGTATTCCACATCGAACTAAAAGGGAGTTGCAAGGTGGTAGATTGCCCGTTCCGATAATTCGTGATACAACCTCCGCCTATGAATTCAAAACCGAGGATCTTTCCCGCCCTGATTCTTTTTGTGTCGGTCGCCATCGTTCTTGCCTGTGGCGTGCCGTCCGCC
>CAYPCK010000291.1:0-3178 GCA_964409185.1 uncultured Anaerolinea sp.
TGAACGAATCGCTCAAGCGCGCCTTCCGCCCCGAGTTCATCAACCGCCTCGACGCGACCGTGATCTTCCGTTCGCTCAACCGGGAAGATATTCAACAGATCGTCTCGCTCGAACTGGATAAGGTTGCCGAACGGCTCAAGGAACACGACCTGCTCCTGACCGCCACCCCCGAAGCCCTCGCCTCTCTCGCCGATTTGGGCTACGACGCCGAATTCGGCGCCCGCCCCCTCCGGCGCGTGATCCAGCAAAAGGTGGAGGACCCGCTATCGGATAAATTATTGAGCGGCGAATTCCAAAACGGGATCTCGATCCTCGTGACTGTCGACCCCGATCAGGAGATCGTTCTCCAGCGGGACGAGATTCCCGAAATTGAGGATGAGCCAGTGGTGTAGGCAATGAGATTTCAAAAGGAGCAAAGACCGGTCTTTGCTCCTTTTTGCTTTAAAACGCGCCTTTTCCAAAACATTCAACGGTGTTAAGATTGGGCGGCTTGAATCCGGGGTTTGTTATAAACGAATTAGCCTGTTTTTTATGGGATACCTAACCAGGTAGAATACGCACGACACCCGCTGTGAAATTTTCGGGAGCGGGTAGAGTACCCCGAATGCATCGAACGCTATCATAATCATTGCGCTACAAGGGATTGTTTAGTATGAAACAGTGGCTTCTTTCACTCTTTGTTATATTATCAATGTTCAATCCCCTCCAGGCTGCACCCACCGGCGTGGCGGTCATCGGCGATAGTTTCAGCCAGGAATATCGCTGTGTGGGACGCGGTAATTCCACCTCGTATAACTGGGTGGAGACGGTACGCGCCAAGCGCGGCATTGACTTTGGTCCCGGAACCACATGTTTCGATTACGTGCGCGCGCAGAACGGGGAAAAGATCATGCTACATCTTGCCACCCAGATGAACATGGTCATCAACGACTACAACAACAACAGGATCGGCAAGGTGATCCTCTTCATTGGGTTCAATGATTTTTACAATACCTCGCCCAACCCGGCGGTGGAGGAACTCACGACAACATACCAGACCGAACTTGACCGCCTGCTGGCAACCGGCATCACGCCTGCAAATGTCCTTGTCGTAGAAGTTCCACAAGAGAATTGGTCGAGTAATGCCGCCCAGATCAATGAATTCAACGCCAACCTGCAAAGCATGGCGAGCGCGCGGGGCGTGCAATTCGTATCGTTTACCGCCTATAACAACCTGCTCAACTCGTACAGCGCCGGGAACGGAAACTATTCCTTCGGCGGGCAGACCATAACCTCCCCCTGGTGCAACACCTACACCTGCATCCGCCTGGCGGACGGGCATCCCGGCACGGTAATGAATGGTATTGTTGCAAACGCCCTGATGGTCAATTTTCTCGGGGTTTCTCCTCTGACAGAAGCGGAAATCCTGTCTATGGCGGGCGTCGGCGCGGTTACGAGCACCCCATCCAGCGCGGTGACTGTTACACGGACGCGAACCCCAACCCGGACGTTGACCTCGGTCTTGACAACCACGGTCACGCGGACATCTACAGCGACACGGACGCCCACTCGAACCTTCACGCCGACATCCACTTTGACTGTCACACGAACAGCAACCGTGACGTCAACCCCTGTAATTTCCGCGACGCCCACGACATCATCCACGTTTACGCCAACCAGCACCGTCACGCGGACGATTACGCCTTCCGCCACCTTCACGCCCAGCGCAACTGTCACACGGACGCCCACCGCCGGCCTGGGCGGGTTCCCACAAACGGCGATCCTCGATACGTTCAATCGCGCCAATGGACCTCTCGGCGCGAACTGGTTCTCCACAACCTCGGGATATGCCATCGCCTCCAACCGGGTGGATGTGGGATCGGGCGGGGCGATCTTCTGGGGCGCCACCCAGTTTGGCGCGAACCAGGAGGCGTTTATCACGGTCAACACGTTTGGTCCTTCCGGTTCGGATAATGCGCTGCTCCTAAAATCGCAGAGCCGGACAACGTATACCAGCGGCGTGCTGGCTGTGACGTATCGTCCGCAACTGCAAGCGATTCAAGTGTTGACGTATTCAAGCGCGCAAGGTTGGGTGCAACGCGGCGCCAACATCTCCGTCGCCCTGGCGAACGGCGACCAATTGGGAGCAAGTGTGCGGTCGAATGGAACCGTGGAAGTGTATCGGAACGGAGTCCTGCTCGGCACGCGCGATGCCAGCGGCTGGACGTATGCCGCGAATGGCGGTTACATCGGCGTGTGGTTCATCGGCGCGAGCAATGCGTTTGCCGATGATTTCGGCGGCGGAAATATCGCGGCTGGCGGCGCCACAGCGACAAACACTCCGATTGCCAGCGCAACGGTCACACGAACCCCAACCCGTACTTTCACCCCAACCATTACCCGGACACCGACCCGCACGCCAACGATCACGGCGACCCCGTCCCGCACGCCAACGCCAGTGGCTGGTGTTTCACCCACTCCCACTTCTGCTTCTGGCGCGGTTGTTTTTTCCATCGGCACAGGCGGCACGGATTCCACACAGCATCAGATCGTGCGCGCGTCGAATGATCGCGTGTATGCGTTTGTTAACCAGCAATCGTCCAATGTGATCCGCGCCTATCGGACCGTGAATGCCGGGTTGCCAACCTCCGCCGCGGACTTTACGGGTCCCGTTGAGGTGACGGAAACCAGTAATCCCATTTCGGTGGATGCGGTCTATGATGGGGGGACGATCATCCATGTCCTGGTGAATTTGCAAAATGGGCAGATTAAGGATTACCCGTTCGATACATCCACCAATACATTCCGGTCTCCGATCACGCTGGCAACAGACGGAGGCACCTTCCCCTCGTCGCCGTATGTGGGTACCACCGGTATCACCGGCATGGTGGACACAAGCGGGAACCTGCACCTCGTGTATTGGACCGGCACAAACCATATCCAGCACCGGGCATATACCTACAACAGTGCGCTCAACACGCTGACGCCGGCTGTTGCATTTACGCAGGTGGATTCGGCGGGGAGTTCGAACCACCCGACCATTGCGATTTCCCCGGTGGATAACTCGGTCACCGTGGCGTGGGTCTCTGAGGCGACCAACCCTGTGCGGATCTTAACCCGTACACGGGCGAGCAATGGCGTGTGGGGCAGTATCGAAATTGCCAGTACCTCACCGGTCTGGCACTGCTCGTCCGCCGGG
>CAYPCK010000291.1:3188-4098 GCA_964409185.1 uncultured Anaerolinea sp.
ATGCAGAATCTACCCCGTCAGTTTCACCTCTTTGTCGACCGTCCGGCGGCCGCCGAGGAGCTGTCCGAGTCCGCGCCCGGCACATGGGGTGCGAGCGAGCCACTTCGGATTCCTGACCGGCCCGCCGGCCTGATCATCGACCCGACAGGTGTAAAACATCTCGTATACATCCAGGATTTTGACGGGACGGTGGGCGACTATGGCCGCATTCATTATGTGACAAATAACGGCACCGGCTGGGTGGACCAAACCGTCAATGCCCTGACCCACGACCCGGCGCTGGCGATCAACACCCTCGGTGAGGTCTACATCATCGGGCATGGGCATCCGTTCAATTCCACGTGGGGCGTGGTGACGTGCCTCTCGATGGACGACATGTGTACCATCAGGAAGAATTCCAACGGTACATGGGCAAGCCCGTCGTTGTTGATCGCAAGTTCAGGCTCCGCCGCGTTCGACGCCAGCCCATCGGTGAAGTGGTCGCTGGTGGGCTTCAATCGTCCGGAAGCGATCGAGTTCCTTTTCTTCAGCACGCCGTACGATGCGCCGGTGCTGTATTACGCCAGGTTGCCGTAGGATCCTGTAATCCTTTCTTAATAAAATTTCCTCGGCCTGCGTTGTCTTTTCGGCAGATCAAAGAACAAGGAGCATTTATCATGAACACCAATCTTCAAACTGCAACCCTGGCTGGGGGATGTTTCTGGTGTCTCGAAGCCGTTTATGACGAGATCAAGGGCGTACATTCTGTTGAATCCGGGTATGCCGGCGGGAAGACGCCGAATCCCTCCTACCGTGATGTATGCACCGGGGCGACGGGTCATGCCGAGGTGGTGCAGGTCCGCTTCGACCCGGGCATCGTCTCCTACCGCGACCTGCTGAATGTCTTCTTCGCCATCCACGATCCCACCAC
>CAYPCK010000292.1:0-4096 GCA_964409185.1 uncultured Anaerolinea sp.
ATCAGGATTGGGTTCGACGTTTTCCCTGAAGAAGAAACTGGCGAACGTGAGACAATCATCCAGCGTGACGAGTCGCTCGCGGATGAGGGGCGCTATCTTCAACAACGCGTCATCTTCGACGGGTAAACCTGCTTCCGCGAAATACGGCTTGATGCGCCGGGACAGGTCGCCCGTCGGCAGGAGGCGGATGTGCGTCCCGTTGAAGTGGTCGAGGCGTTGGAAGTTGATCGCCGCGGGCGACGGGGTCAACGTGTCAATGGTGAACCGTTGCACCATTTCATCCAACGACATCACGTCGTCCTCGGCGACGCCCCACCCCATCAGCGCGATCCAATTCAACACGCCTTCAGGCGTGTACCCCAGCCCCTTGAAGTCATCCACAAAAATGGAATGCCCATCCTTGATCGCCTCTGCCGATTCGCGCTTGCTCATCTTGCCTTTGCCGCTCGGCTTGAGAAACACCGAGAGATGAACCCAAACAGGCTCCTCCCACCCGAACGCGCGGACAATATTCACATGCAACGGGAATGTTGAAAGCCATTCCGAGCCGCGCAGCACGTGCGTGATTTCCATCTCGTGGTCGTCCACCACCGCCGCGAGATGATACGTGGGCAAGCCGTCCGACTTTATGACGACGTAATCATCGAGATATTTATTTTCGGTCACGATGTCGCCGCGCAGATGATCGTGTGCGGTGGTCGAGCCGTCTTGCGGCATCTTGAAACGG
The DNA here is from genome assembly GCA_964409185.1 of uncultured Anaerolinea sp. Taxonomy (GTDB): domain Bacteria; phylum Chloroflexota; class Anaerolineae; order Anaerolineales; family Villigracilaceae; genus Defluviilinea. The sequence goes on from CAYPCK010000292.1 coordinate 728, forward strand.
ATTACATATTTTTCCCCGTTCGCCACGCGCTTCGCGGCATCCGCCGAATCGAGCGCGCGGCACAATCCATCGTAGCGGACGCGGTCCACCTTGCGCGCTTCCTGTTCCTTGCGCGATTGTTCCAATCGTTCGGGCGAGCAAAAGCACGGATAGGCGAATCCCTTTTGCACAAGTTCGTTTGCTCGTTGCTGATACAAGTCGCGTCGCTCGGTCTGCCGATACGGACCGAACTTGCCGCCGTGAATCGGGCTTTCATCGGGAGTGATCCCGAGCCAGTCGAGACTCCGCAGGATTTCCTCCTCCGAACCCGGGACAAATCTCTTTTGATCTGTATCTTCGAGCCGCAGGATGAATTGTCCGCCCGTTTTGCGCGCGAGCAAGTAATCGAAGAGCGCGGTGCGAGCGCTCCCTAGATGAAAACGTCCCGTTGGCGATGGCGCCATGCGTGTGCGTGCTGGTTTCAATGAAAATCCTCCGTAATGTTTTTGCCACAGAGCGCACAGAGATTTTGAGTTTTTCTCTCAGAGGTCTCTGTGAACTCTGTGGCTAAGAAAAATCAAAATTCTAACTGCCGGAACCGCATGGCAACGCTTTCCACCAATCCGATGCCCAGCATCAGCGACGTAAGACCGCTTCCACCGTAACTGATGAACGGAAGCGGCAAGCCCGATACCGGCACGATGTTCAAATTCACTCCTATGTTGACCATGCCTTGAAAGAAGATCAACGTTGCCACACCGTAGGCGATACTCATCCCCGCCACGTCGCGCGCCTTTTGCGCCGCGCGCAAACACCGCCAGATCACCAGCATGATGATGACAATGACCAGCGTCGCGCCGACAAACCCGAACTCCTCTGATACCGCCGAAAAAATGAAATCGGTGTGGCGCACTTTGAGGAAGCGGAGTTGTGTCTGTGTGCCGTGACCATAGCCCTGCCCGGTCAAGCCGCCCGAGCCGATGGCGATGAGCGCCTGTTGTACATTATACGTCGCGCCGAAGGTGGCGTCTTCCTCGGGGAGGATGAAGTTGGCGATCCGGTCCTGCTGGTATTCCTGCAAAAACGGGATGCGGATGCCCGCGGCAGTGACTCCCACCACGGTCACCAGCCCGATCGCCCCGACCGCGCCGATGGCGATCACGTGTTTGACGTCCACGCCGTTGAACCATAACATCGCGCCCAAAATGACGCTTAGCACCACGACGTTGCTCAAATTGGGCTGGAGAAGGATTAACCCAATGATTCCAGAAGCCCACAACACTGCGCCCGCCAGCCAACGCAAGTCGCGCGGCTGGTTTTGCGTCGCATGGAAGTAACGCGCCAGCACAAGAATGGCAACGATCTTGGCAAATTCGGTCGGTTGCAGGAACAGCACGCCCACCTGGAACCAGCGTTGGGCGCCGAAGGCGGTCTGACCGAAGCCGGTCAGAGTCACGAGAAACAAAAATATCACGGCGTACATCGGGCGATAGAGCGCCATCCAATAGCGGTAGTCAATGGCGGCGACGAGAAAAATGAGCACCAGCCCCGCCAGCGCGAAATAGATTTGGCGGTTGATGAGCGGGAGCAATACTTCGTTCCCCGCCACGGCGGAGCGAATCATCGTAGTGCCGAAGGCGGTGGCAAGCACCACCGCGCCCAACAGCCAAAAATCAAAGTGCCGCCATGAAATGTCTCGTAACATGTGAGGGGATTCTTGCTGCAGCGCGCTTCAACGGCGGAAACGAAATTTACGTCCTCTCCGCTCTGCGCGAAGGTCACTTACTTTTTCTTGCCTTCCGCCGCGCGGCTTTCAACGGGATGTCTGCCACAAGCCGTTGCGAGCGACCGTCATGCTCCACACCGATCTGCATGGCTTGCGCGTCAATTTCCACGTGGCGGCTGATGGCGGCGACTAAATCATCCCGAAGCGAATCCAGCTCGGCGGGGGTGAGATCCGTGCGGTCGTGGATCAGCACGAGTTGCAGGCGTTCTTTCGCGTTGTCAGCGCTGGCTTTGCGCCCCAACAGTTTATCGAAAAAACTCATGTCACTTCCTCCCTGTCAAGCGTTGGATGCGATCCCACAACCCGCTCTGCGCGTCCAAATCCATGAATGGAACTTGCTCGCCTTTCAATCGCTTCGCGATATTGCGGAACGCCTGCCCCGCCCGGCTTTTGTTCTCCAGCGAAACTGGCGCGCCGCGGTTCGAGGCGATGATGACGTTTTCATCTTCTGGGACGATGCCGATGAGTTCGATGGCAAGCAGGTCGAGCACATCTTCGGGCGAGAGCATATCCTTGCTTTTGACGAGGGTTGGATTCAAGCGGTTCAAGATCAGGGACGCGGGTCCCTTCTCCTCCGATTCAAGGATGCCGATGACCCGGTCCGCATCGCGCACCGCGCTCACCTCCGGGTTGGTGACCACCAGGACGCGGTCCGCGCCGGCGATGGCGTTGCGGAATCCGCGCTCGATGCCGGCGGGCGAGTCGATCAACACAAAATCACATTCCGAACGGAGTTCCTTTACGAGGCGAATCATATCGGCGCCGGAGACCGCGCTTTTATCGCGCGTCTGCGCGGCGGGGATAAGATACAACTCCGGCAATTTTTTATCGCGGATCATTGCCTGTTTCAAGCGGCAACGCCCTTCGACGACATCCACCAAGTCATAGACGATGCGGTTTTCCAGCCCGAGGATCACATCGAGGTTCCGCAAGCCGATATCGCCGTCGATGCATACAACTTTCGCGCCTTCGAGGGCAAGCGCGACAGCGAGGTTGGCTACGGCGGTGGTTTTTCCCACGCCGCCTTTTCCAGACGTGATGGTGATGACTTGTGCGGGCATTCGTTGTCCTTATCCAGGTGTCCAGGCTTCCGCCTGGAGTTTCCCCTGCTCGTTGATTCGCGCGATTTCCGGCATTGGAGCATCCGAAGATTCGAGCGCCGTGGAGTCTGCATCGGCGATCCGCAACTGCGTTGGCGAAAGATCGAGCGCGCACACGACTGAGCCGGCATTCCCTTTCGCGCCGGCATGCACCATCCCGCGCAGGCGTCCCCAAATGATGACGTTCCCATCGGCAACGATCTCCGCGCCGGGGTTTACATCTCCAAGCACAACGATGTGACCGGGAAATTCCACGCGGGTGCCCGAACGAAGCGTTTTATTGAGGAATAACGTCGCCTCGTCGGCGCTATCTTCCACGGCAAACGCGCGCGGTTCTTCCGGTCTCGGTTTGGAGATTCGCGTGGCAAGACCGAGCAGTTGCGCGGTATGTTCCGTGGTCGGCGATTCGCTCAGCACCGCCCAGAGAAAGATGCCGCGCTCTGAAAGCTGGTCGCGCACTTCCACCAATTCGTTCACATGCAGCACCTGGGATGCCACATCGAG
>CAYPCK010000293.1:0-4095 GCA_964409185.1 uncultured Anaerolinea sp.
CGAACGGACCGCATCGCGAGCCAATGATGTTGACTTCGTCCACAACAATCGAGGAAAAGTTGACGCTCATCTCGCCCTTGTAGGTGGACTTCAACACCAGCGTTCCTCGCGGACGGAGGGCCTGCCTCGCCAGCGCAAACCCGGTCGGCGACCCAGTCGCTTCCACCACCACATCCCAGCGCCATTGTTGCACATCGGCTTCAGCGATGATTCGAATCCCCCGCGCGATCAACAACTCCTGCTGCCGTTTATGCCGCGCAACCACACGCAGATCGCAACCGGTCAATGCCAGCGTTTGGGCGATGAGTTGCCCGAGCCGCCCCGCGCCAACGAGCAGGACTCTGTCGCCGGATTTGATGGTGATTTGCTCCTGAATTTCGAGCGCGGCGGCGAGGGGTTCGGCGAACACAGCCATCCCGTCCGAAACGGAAGCGGGGACTTTGTGCAAGTTCGCCATCGGCAGTGATGTACATTCGGCGAATGTACCGTCGCGGTTGACGATCCCCAGTACGGTGCGATTCTCGCAATGAGTTGGGCGTCCATTCAGGCATTGCTCGCAGTTGTTGCACACGGCATTGATCTCACCAACGACGCGTTGACCAATCCACGAAGTGTCTTGCGATTGAACAACCTCCCCCACAAACTCATGACCGAGAATTCCCGTGTACGGGTAATACCCCTTGACCAGTTCGAGGTCGGTAGCGCAAATGCCTGCCTTGCGAATGTTTACCAGCGCCTCGTTTGGTCTTTGAGGCTGGAGAACGTCTCGCAAGTCAATGTTATTGTTTTCGAGCCATAAGGCTTTCATCTATCACTCCGCCGCCGCCCACCGGTTTCGCCCGCTGTTTTTGGCCGCGTACATGGCGGCATCGGCGCGATTGAGGAACTGTTCCCAATCCTCCTGCCCGTTCTTGAATTGCGCCACGCCGATGCTGAGAGATACGGAAATGAGTTTTTGCTTTACCGCCTCCACGTGCAGGCTGTGAATGTGACTGCATAAGCGCGAGGCTTGTTCCTTGGCGGCGCCCAATTCGCTGTTGGGGAGCACGATCAGAAACTCCTCGCCGCCGTAGCGCCCGATCGTATCCGGGTGGCGGATCTGCTCGCGCAGGCGCGCGGCGATCGTGCGCAGGGTTTCATCGCCCGCCGCATGACCGTACGCATCGTTGACCTGCTTGAAGTGGTCAATATCCACCATCGAAATCGAAAGCGGCGTGTTATACCGCGAAGCGCGGATGACCTCCTCCTGCAAATCCACGATGATCTTGCGGCGGTTCGGCAGGAAGGTCAGCACGTCGGTGTTGGTGATCTCGTGCGATTGCGCCAGCACGGCTTTCAACTCGATATCCTTGATCTCAAGGATGCGTTGAATCCGCCTGACCTCCTCCTCCAGTTTCCTGAAGTCTTCGACCAGCTGGTCGTATTTCCCTTGCAAAGAATCGTTATCGAGCACCGCGCCTCCCAAATTGACGTTCGAGCATATCTACAGAAAGATGGATCATCGTCGGTCTCCCATGCGGACACGTCCGCGGCGAATCGCACGCTTCGAGGTCGGTGAGCAGGGCGCGTTGTTCGTCGGCGGATAGCGACATGCCGGCGCGCACCGCCATTCGTTTGCAGACGCGGGCGGCGAGTCGCTTTTCGACTTCGGCTTGCAACGGCGCCTCGTCCTCCTCGAAATCCTCGACCAATGCCCGCAACGCGGCAGTGGGGTCACCGCCTGTAAACAAGACGGGCATCGCGCGGATTTGGAACGTGTTCGGACCAAACTCCTCCACGTCGAACCCAAAATACTGCAAAACCGGCAATTGCGAAATAAGCAATTGGGTGGATTGGGGCGGCAGGGTGACCGTGACCGGCGTGAGCAGGGACTGCGACGGGATGCTTTTCAGCTCCCGCTGAGTCATCAGTTTTTCGAACAACACCCTCTCATGCGCGGCGTGTTGGTCCACGAGGTACAAGCCGTCGGGTCCCTCCGCCGCGAGGTAGGCGGCGCCGATCTGTCCGATAAGGCGTAACAACGGAATCTTCTCAAAAGATTGTTGACGAACAACGACAGCCGACGGCTGACCGCTGACCTCTGATGGCAAGTTAGATTCATCTGCGGTCTGCGGTCCGCGGTCTATGATCTCCTCATGCCCAATACTCCAATCCAACCCGATGGATTTTTCCTCCGATGGAACCGTCCTCGTCGTCCCCCACAAACTCGGCGCGACATTTGGGATGGGCGAATATGCCAGCAACGCCTTCCGCGCGGATCGTTGCACAAAACTGAATACCTTGTCTTGATTCCGAAACCGGACTTCGGCTTTGGCGGGATGCACGTTCACATCCACTTCCTCGGGTTTAATTTCGAGGAACAACGCGGTAAGCGGATACCGTCCCACCATCAACAACGTGTGATACGCCTGCATCAACGCCGTGGACAGCGCGACATCGTGAACCCAACGCCCATTGATGAAGAACGTGATTTCCTTGCGGTTCGAGCGCGTGAGCGAGACCGGGCTGATGAAGCCGGTGAGAGTCATTCCCTCCTCGGCGGCGTTCACTTCGAGCATTTGCTTCGCCACCTCCACGCCGTACAGCGCGGCAAGGATGGAACGCCGGTCGCCATCGCCCGAAGTTTGCAGGACGATGTTTTTCCCGTCGGTGAGTTTGAATCGTTTTTCGGGGTATGCCAGCGCGTAACGCGCGACCAGCGCATCAATCGCGCGTCGTTCGGTCACGTCGGTCTTGAGGAATTTCAAACGCGCCGGGACGTTGTAGAACAACTCCTCCACGCGAACGGTCGTGCCTACTGTTGTACCGACTTTCGTCGGTTTTCCACTCTTGCCGCCCTCCACCTTGAGTCGCGCCCCTTCCTTTTCATCCTTCACCCGCGAAGTGATCGTCATCCGCGAGACGGAACCGATGGACGCGAGCGCTTCGCCGCGGAATCCCAGCGTCACGATGGAAAAAAGATCCTCGGAGCGAACCAGCTTCGAGGTGGCATGACGCGAGGCGGCAAGTTCCAGTTCATCCGAGGGGATGCCGATTCCATCGTCCGCGATCTCGATCAATTTTTTCCCCGCCTCCTCCACGTTGATTGTGACGCTTTTTGCGCCGGCGTCCAGTGAATTTTCCAGCAATTCTTTCACCACCGACGCAGGGCGCTCGATCACTTCGCCCGCGGCAATTTGTGAAGCGACTTCCGATGAAAGCAGGCGGATGGGCATGACGCGATTATACCCGCCCTCGCGGTGTGTCATTCTGAAGGGAGCGAAGCGACCGAAGAATCTCAAAATGTTGCGCGCGTAAATCAGTCGAGTATTTTATAATCGCCCGATGCGGTTTTCCACCCTCTTTTTCGATCTCGACGACACGCTCTACCCAAATTCGACCGGCTTGTGGCAGGCGATCCGCCACCGCATTCAACAATACATGATCGAACGCCTGAACATCGCCGAAAACGACGCGCCCGCCCTGCGCGAGCAGTATTTCAAAATGTACGGCACGACCCTGCGCGGGTTGCAGGCGCGCCACAACATTGATACCGAAGATTTCCTCGCCTTCGTGCATGACCTGCCCCTCAGGGACTTTATCACCCCCGACCCGCTTCAACGGGACGTGATCGCTTCGCTTCCCCAACGGAAACTGGTCTTCACCAACGCCGACGCCAACCACGCCCGACGCGTCCTCGCCGCGCTCGACCTCAGCGACCTCTTCGAAACCATCGTGGATATCCACGTCGTCGCGCCGTATTGCAAGCCCATGCCCGAATCGTTCGCCATCGCGCAGGAACTCGCCGACGAACCCGACCCGCGCAAGTGCGTAATGATCGACGACCTGCCGCGCACCACGCGCGCCGCTCGGGAAGTGGGCATGGCGAGCATTTTGTATGGCACCGAAGAACCGACCTCCGAAGCCAGCGGGGTGTTTCTGAATTGGAAGGACCTGCCGATCTTGCTGGGGTGAATACGAAGCACACCGGGCTTTTCTACCCTTCGTTGACGCCGTTCCAACAGCATCATTACACTCGTTTCAGCAAGCGTTAATCCCTGCATAGTATCTTTCAACGCAATATCGAACGGAGGCATTCGTGGATAAATCCTTCAA
>CAYPCK010000294.1:0-4082 GCA_964409185.1 uncultured Anaerolinea sp.
TCTGAACAATATCGTCCATTGTCAATCGTCCATCGTCCACTGCCGTGAGCAATAAAGGAAGCAAAGTTTCCAATCCTGGGAATCCAGGTGGAGGATTGTCAGAGTCTTTTTCTTCGAGGGTGTGCGGGGCGTGGTCGGTGGCGAAGCAGTCAATGACGTCCATGTTTGCCCAAAGCGCGTCTACATCTTCCTGTGTGGCGAGGCGCGGGCGGACTTCGCGTCTGCCCGCGGACTCTCCCTCACCCCTAACCCCTTTCCCGCTGGGAGAAGGGGATTCTGCGGTCAAAAACAAATGATGCGGGCAAACTTCACACGTGACTTTGATTCCCTTTTCTTTCGCGGCTTTGATGAGCAGGATTTCCTCCTGTAGTGAAACATGCGCGATGTGAACGGGGCGATCATAGAGCGCGGCGAATAAAATTGCGGATGCCATGGTTCGAGATTCAGAATGGACGACCAGAGGCATGTTCTTCGGAAATTTTTGAAAATGCGGCATCCAAAGAGTCATGTCATCGAGGCGGAGTTCGCCAAAGGTGGAGTCGAGGTACATTTTCAAGCCCGCGGCACGTAGGGGCAGACCTGTGTGTCTGTCCCAGTCGGAGTTATCCGGTCCCGCGCCGAGGAATTGGGCGTAGTCGCAACGCGCTTTTTGTTTGGCGGCATCGAGCGCGATATTGAGGGTCGCTGCGTCGAAGATCGGCGGCTTGGTGTTGGGCATGGCAAGGATCATGGTCACACCGCCGGCGAGCGCGGCTTGGGTGGCAGAGTCCCAATCTTCCTTATGGGTCTGCCCAGGTTCGCGCACGTGAACGTGAGGGTCAATTAGGCCGGGGAGTTTTAGCATTTGTTTGACCCTCACCCCAGCCCTCTCCCTTTCAGGGAGAGGGTGTCTTGGCGATAAAAAAAGAGAGCCGCTGAAAGCGACTCTCGAAAATGAAGGAGGGGAGAAAAGGTCGAGGAAAGAGGATCAGGTCGAACGTCATGAATGAAGCGGTTTGTCATGTCGGCGTGATTCTATGCGGGCGGGGGAATCTGTCAAGAGGCGGTGTATAATCCAGCCGACATTTTCATCAGGAAAGAGGAAAGCATGGCATATCAAAACGTTCAAGTCCCCGCGGGTGGGGCGAAGATTTCGATCAAGGACGGGAAATTACAAGTCCCCGATAACCCGATCATCCCGTTCGTGGAGGGCGACGGCACCGGGCGGGACATCTGGCGCGCGTCGGTGCGCGTGTTCGACGCCGCGGTGCAGAAGGCGTACGGCGGCAAACGCAAAATTCATTGGATGGAAGTGTATGCGGGTGAAAAATCTTTCAAGATGTTCCAGAGCTGGCTGCCCGACGAAACGACCGAGGCGTTCAAGGAATTTTTGGTTGGGATCAAAGGTCCGCTCACTACTCCCATCGGCGGGGGCATCCGCTCTTTGAATGTTGCCCTCCGTAAATTGCTCGACCTGTACGTGTGCCTGCGCCCGGTGCGCTGGTATAAGGGCGTGCCTTCGCCGGTGAATCATCCCGAATTTGTGGATATGGTGATCTTTCGCGAAAACACGGAGGACATTTACGCGGGGATCGAATTTGCAAATGGAACAGAAGACAACAAGAAATTCAAAGAATTATTCAAAGAAGCGTTCCCGAAGGAATACGCCAAGATGCGCTTCCCGGATACGGCGGGCATCGGGTTCAAGCCGGTTTCGGTCGAGGGGACGGAACGGCTGGCGCGCGCCGCGATCGAGTGGGCGTTGAAGAACAAGCGCAAGAGCGTGAATTTCGTCCACAAGGGCAACATCATGAAGTTCACCGAAGGCGCGTTCAAGGATTGGGGCTACGCGCTCGCCAAACGCGAATTCAGAAACGATGTGGTCACCGAACGCGAAACGTGGATTCTTGGAAATAAAGAGAAGGACGCGAATCTCTCAGTGGAAGACAATGCAAAGATGATCGACCCCGGCTTCGACATGATGTCCCCCGCGCAACAGGGGGAGATCAAAGCCGAAGTGGAGGAGGCGTTGAAGTTGTGGGGCACGCACGGCAATGGCAAGTGGAAATCGAAACTACTGTTGAAGGATTCCATCGCCGATGTCACGCTTCAATTTGTGCTGATCCGCCCGCGCGATTACGATGTGATCGCCACGATGAATCTCAACGGCGATTATCTCTCCGACGCGCTCGCCGCGCAGGTCGGTGGAATTGGCATTGCGCCCGGCGCAAACATCAACTACGTGACGGGTCATGCCATCTTCGAGGCTACACACGGCACCGCGCCGAAATATGCCGACCTCGATAAAGTGAATCCCGGCTCGGTCATTCTTTCGGGCGAAATGATGCTCCGTTACATGGGCTGGGGCGAAGCCGCCGACTTGATCGTCAAGGGCATGGAGGGCGCGATCGCGGCGAAGACGGTCACGTACGATTTTGCCCGCTTGATGGAAAACCCGACCGAGGTGAAATGCTCCGAGTTTGGCGATGCGATCATCAAGTGGATGGGATAAAATAAATTTGAATCAAAAAGTCGGGATTTCAATCCCGACTTTTTATTTTCATTGAATGTCTTATTTTGCTTTGCGAACCGCCAATAAAACCTGACCCACTCCCAGAAGAGCACCCAACAGGAAGATAATGAAAAATATCCACGTTCCCGAATCCAATTGAATTTGGCGGTCGGCTGAAACACTGGCATTCGTCCACAGGGTGCCGAGGATGGGGAGAATGCCGCCAAGGATCAAATTCAAACCCAGCACGAGGTATTCGGATGGATGACCGCTCCGCGCGGCAAGAATCCATGCGCCGACAGCCGGAGTGACGAACGCGGAGGCATAAATGCGCGCGTGGAACGCGTCCACGCCCCAGGGCCAGAAACTCGTCAGCGGTTCAGGGAAGAAGAACAAACCGATCCCGTAGAGTCCGCTGAGGAGCGAGAAAACGAAAAGGATGGCGCGCCAAGCCAAAGTTAGGTTTGAAGCGGGAGGTCGTTGAGTTCCGCGCGAGTTGAAAAGGAAAATAGCGGAATTGACCGGCAGGAAAATATACAGGGGCCAGAAAACGAGGAAAGTGGAGGGTCGGTTCCAAGCGAACGCGTCCCAGTGAATGAACATGGCGAGCATGATGAGCCCGGTAAAGACGAAGATCATCCAAAGTACAAAACGGCCCGGCGTCCAGCGCGCGGTATACCAGAAGATGAAAAGCGCAATGTACGCCGCAAAGTAGATCGCGCCGACGAAACGCGCGTTGAAAGGAGGGATATCCCATGCCCACAAGCCTTTTGCCAGCCCGGGGAGAAAGAATAACAAAACTGCCGCGAACAACACCACCGAACATTCCACAGCGGTGACGTAACGAAGATATTTTGGGATGAGCGGATTCTCCGATGATGTATCGAACATATTATGCAGCCTTTTGATTCGCATAGAATCCGAGATAAAGTCCGATCAATGCTTCGACGCCATGAAGCCAGACGGCATGACCATACAGGGGCCAGACGCCGAACACCGTGTTGAGTTGTGGAACGATCCCCATTACGGTGAGGACGCCGAGGGTGACGCCAAGAAATTTACAGAGTCGCTTCGCCGATCCGAATGTGCGGAAAGACAACCACCCGTAAACACCGACGCCGAAGTGAAAGATGTTATGCACCACGTTGACCGGGAACAAGCCTAGCAACAACCCATAGTTGGCGTGGACGGTCAAATGCGGCGCATCGGCTGGCGCAGGCAGAGTAAAGAACGGAATGAACCCGCCAATGCCCGCCGCCAGAAAAGCAATACCGACGAGAAGCGTGAAGTAACGAGTGACTTCAGCCACGTTTACTTTCATGCGCGCCTCTCCTTATTTTACATCCACCAACTCTACATCAAATACTAATGTCGCGTTCGGCGGGATGACCCCGCCCGCGCCGCGTTCGCCGTACGCAAGACCCGGCGGGATGATGAGTTGCGCCTTGCCGCCGACTTTCATCAGCGCGATGCCCTCGTCCCAGCCTTTGATGACGCGTCCCGCGCCCAGTGGAAATGTGATCGGTTCGCCGCGCGGGACCGAACTATCGAACACGCTTCCATCCTGAAGTTTGCCCGTGTAATGCACGCT
>CAYPCK010000295.1:0-4057 GCA_964409185.1 uncultured Anaerolinea sp.
CTCAATGAAAATCCCCGGATGGTCCGGGGATTTTTTATTCGAGCGTGAAATAGAAGGTCGCGCCTTTTCCCGTTTCTGACTCGACCCAAATTCTGCCTCCATGGACTTCGATGATCCGTTTGACCAGCGCCAGACCGATGCCCGTCCCCTCCAGGTTCGGGTTCAACTTGTGGAAGAGTTCGAATATTTTGGCGTGATGCTCTGGCGCGATGCCGATTCCGTTGTCGCGCACGAAGAGTACGCGTGCGCCATCTTCCCTGATTTCAGCGCCAACTTCGATTTCCGGGTGAGACTGTTCCGTCGTGAATTTCGCGGCGTTCTCCAACAGGTTCTGCATAACTTCCACCAGCCGAATGCGATCGCCGCGAACGGTCGGCAAATCGCTTCTCACCCGCACTTGTATTTGTTTCTCTTCCATTCGTATTGCCACCCGCGCGAGAGCCTCGTCAACGATCTCCCTGAACGAAACGTCCTCCGGCGGGTTGATCAGCCTCCCCACCCGCGAAAGTTCAAGCAGGTCGTTCAATAACATCTCCATCTTTCGGTTGGCATCCGTTATCCGTGAAATGTCGCGTCGCAGACTATCGACATCCCCGCTCAAGGCGTCCTTTTCAAGGTAACCGAGAAAGCCTCCCATCGTGATTAATGGCGCCTTCAAGTCGTGTGAAACGGTGTAGGTGAACCTCTCCAGTTCGGCGTTCTTCGCCTCCAGTTCGGCGATCAACGCCTCGCGTTGGGTCTCCATCTGTTTTTGTTGCGTGATGTCGGCATATACGCCCTGCACATACATTGTTTTCCCTTCCGGGTCTTTGATGGCGATGGCTTCGTCCCGCAACCACACCCAGTTGCCGTCTTTGGCGCGCATGCGATATTCGTTGATGGCTTTTTCGCCAGTGACGAGAATTTTGTTGATCGTTCTCAGCACCATTTCCCGATCATCCGGGTGAACAAGGGTCTGCCAGAATTCAGGGCTGGACGAGAATTCTGCCGGGGTATAGCCGATCATATGCTCGATCTGGTCGGTGATAAAAATGGACGGTCCGCCCGGTTCGGCATAATCGCGATAGAGCGCCACCGACGATTGCTCCACCAGCGTCCGATACAGCAGTTCGGTTTCGGTCAATGCTTCAAGCATGCGTTTCTGTTCGGTGATGTCAATGGTCATCCCTATAAAGCCTCGATTTTCATTTCGATCCTGTATGGGCGCGGCAATGAACAAGGCGTGATGAAGTTTTCCGTTCCGTTCGCTTGTTTCCTCGGCGCGAATTGATTCGCCGGCGAGCGCGCGTTGGTGTTGTCTGCGATATTGTTCGCGAGTGTCGGCGGGAAGATCCAGGTCGTCCAGGGTTCTGCCGACAAGGTCGCCAGCCATCGACCGGGACACCGGGTTTTGCAGGATGTAGCGGTCATGTTCATCGCACACCCAAAAATCAAAGGGAATGGTGTCAATAATCGTTGAAAGCAGTACTTCGTTGGAGCGAAGTTTCTCCTCCGCCTGCCGGCGGGCGGTTACATCCACAAAGAATCCCTGCACCACTTTATTGCTCCCCGCCTGATCGGATGTCAGGCCGTGACTCTCGTCGCGCACCCAGATCACTCTTCCGTCTTTGCGCGTGAAACGATATTCCATCTGGAACAGGTTGTTTTGCGCGAGGGCTTCCGTTTCGCCGGCAATGAAGACTTCGCGATCCTCGGGGTGGACGCGGGAAAACCACAAGTTGGGATCGTTCACCCATTCATCGTAGGTGAAGCCGGTGAGTTCCTCGATCCGTGGGCTGACGTAGAACCAGCGCCCCCCCGGTCCCGGCTCGGCGCTGTACAAAACCGCAGGTACTTTTTCGACAAGGTCTCGGTAGCGTTTTTCCGCCTCGCGCAATTGAATCTCCGTATCCCTGCGTTGTTCGTTCTCGCGCTCGGCGTGTTGCAGGGCATTGGCGATCCGTTCAGTTGCCATGTGCAACAGGCTCGAGGCGATGAAAAAATAAAGAATCTGCGCGATCCACATGGTGGTTGAATCGGTGAATTGGTCCGGGGCAGGCGCTAAACCAACCCTTTCGAGGAAAACGAACAGCCCTCCGGCGATCACGCTCAACCACGCAATTTTTGTCGCAGACCCCCTCCCCAAAAAGATCGCCGCGGTCAGGATGGTGATCAACAGTCCGCTATAGCCGGGCGCCATCACGCCGCCGCTGAAAAACGCCGCGATAAAAAGCACGATCCAGATCCCCATTACCAACGCGCCCCCCGCTTTTCGAGTATCCCCTCGTTTGATCAGAATGAACAGCCAGCCATACAGCGGGAACAATGGCATCGCGAAGAGAATGCGGTTTGTAAGATCCGGCACCAGAATCACCCACGCCACCAGGTACAATGCTGTAAAGCCCAGCATCACCCAAACGATGCGCCATAATTGCGCCGCAATGTATGCTCGATCAGGGTCCTCGAAACTTGGGGGGGTGAATACTCTCGCGATCATGGAACTTCTCCCGGATTTGAAAAATCCCTGCTTTGGACAGGGACCATTGGAGCGGCTGGCTTACCGCATTACTCAACGATCAAACTGCAACAGGTGACGGCGCCTTCGGCTTTTGTGAACTCATCCATGACAACGGGTTTGACCGTGAACCCATGCGCTTCGAGCCTCGACATGGTTTTGGGGTACGCCACAGGGTAGATGATCGCCCCGTTGACGGGCAGGCAGTTCGCCGCCTGCGGCTCGTTGGCATCGACTTCGATCAGGCGAAAGTTCATGAAGCGCGCCTTGTCCACCCATTTCGGGTTTATCAACAGGGTCTCATCGTCCACGCGAGTGACGGCGGATTTGAGGTGTAAAACCTCGCCCAGTTCTATGGCGATGCTTTCGTACCCGAAAATTCCAAGAATTTGGTTCATCTGCCGGACGGCTTCCGGTTTGCTTCTGGTGGACATTCCAACGAATATTTTCTTCCCAACGACAAGCACATCCCCGCCATCCAGCGTGGCTGGGGCTTCGATGCGGACGATCTCGCGATAAGGTGCGAGCGCGCGGGCGATGGATAAAGTCTCGGGTTTGCGGGAATCAGCCCCGGGTCGGGTGAGAAGCGCCGCTTCCGGCAGGATCACTGCCGTGTCTTCGACGAAAACCGAATCGGGCAGATCGGCTTCGGCGGGAAGCTCCAGCGCGATACATCCCAAATCCCGTAGCGCGCGAACGTAGCCTTGATGTTGCTCCCTCGCAACTTCGTAGTCAATCGGTGTTCGTTCGATATGGGTGATCTCGCACTCATGGAAGCGCGGGCTGACATCGCGCGTGATGGCGAGAGTCATATTAATGTCCCCCGGTGCGATACCGGTCGATGAGCGCCTTGGTTCGCGGGTCCTTTGGGTGGTTGAATAAATTTTGCGGCTTGGCGTCTTCGATGATCACCCCTTCTGCCATGACCAAGACCCGGTCTGCCACTTCGCGCGCAAACCCCATTTCATGGGTGACCACGAGCATGGTCATGCCGTCTTTGGCGACCTTTTTCATTACGTTCAACACTTCGCCGATCAGTTCCGGGTCGAGCGCGGATGTCGGCTCGTCAAACAGCATCACCTTGGGTTGCATCGTCAAGGCGCGGGCGATCGCCACCCGTTGTTTCTGCCCGCCTGAGAGTCGCAGGGGATACTCGTCTTTTTTGAACAACATGCCAACGCTGTCGAGGTTTTCTTCGCCTAGCGCGATGGCTTCGTCGCGGTTCATTCCCTTCACCGTCACGGGTCCCTCGACCACATTTTCGAGCACGCTCAAGTGCGGGAATAAATTGAACTCTTGAAACACCATGCCGGTTTTCAGGCGCACATCGTGGATCAATTGGCGATGCGCCTTGCCGCGCCCGTGACTTTCGACAATAACGCCGTCCACTTCGATACTGCCGTTGGAAGGTTCCTCTAGAAAGTTGATGCATCGGAGCAAGGTGCTTTTGCCCGAACCGCTTCTGCCGATCAGGCAGACCACTTCGCGGGGTTTGACGTCGATGCTGATGTCTTTCAAGACGTGCAAACGTCCGAAATATTTATCGAGGTGTGAAACGCGGAC
>CAYPCK010000296.1:0-4041 GCA_964409185.1 uncultured Anaerolinea sp.
ACCCACTCAATTCCTCACGCCCACGCAACCCGGCGCGACTATTTTGTATTACGCCCAAAACGGCGATTGGCTCCCGGCAGTGGCGCGCAGGTTCAACGTGGGCGTGACCGAGATCACCTCGCCGAAAATCCTCCCCGCAAGCGGATTCCTCGACACCGGCACCCTCCTCATCATCCCGGACCGGGGCGACACAAGGGCGCAAGTCACCTCCGCCGCGCAACTGATCCCGGATAGCGAGATCATCTTTTCCGCCAGCGCCGTGGATTTTGACGTGACCGGATATGTGCTAAGTGCAGGCGGGTATTTATCCACCTTCCGCGAATACCTCGGCTCGACCGGCTGGATGACCGGTGCCGCCGCCCTAGAACGTTCAGCGTACGAAAACTCGATCAACCCAAGGCTGTTGCTTGCCCTTCTCGATTACGAGGCGCAATGGGTGCGCGGCGTCCCCGCGGACGATTATCACAAGACTTACCCACTGAGGTACGAAAACTTTCGCAACAAAGGCATGTTTCTGCAGTTTGGCTGGGCGATCAACCAACTTTCCACGGGATATTACGGCTGGCGCATGGGGACGTTGACCGAGATCGCTTTCAACGACGGAACCGTATATCGGCTCGACCCGTCCTTGAATGCCGGCACCGTTGCCATCATGTATTTTTTCTCGAAAGCACACAGCCTCAACGAGTGGCTGAGAATCATGGATCCCAACAGCGGGTTCGCCTCGTTCTACGCCAAGATGTTCGGCGACCCATGGTCGCGCGCCGAGTCGGCGGGTAGCATTTTCCCCCCTAGCCTCTCACAACCCGGAATGATCCTGCCCTTCGAATTGAATACCGAATGGGCATACACCGGCGGACCACACAGCGCATGGGGCGACGAAGGACCGCTGGCGGCGGTGGACTTCGCCCCTTCCACTGCCAAAAGCGGCTGCGCCGTATCCGACTCGTGGGTGCTTGCCATGGCGCCCGGGCTGGTCGTCCGTTCGGGCAACGGAATCGTCGTTGTTGACCTCGACGGTGATGGACACGAACAGACTGGCTGGAACATCCTATATCTGCACATCGCCAATAAGGGACGGGTGGCGCTCGGCGCGTGGGTGGAGCAAAACGACAACATCGGACATCCGTCATGCGAAGGCGGCATCTCGACCGGCACACACACACACGTGGCGCGAAAGTACAACGGCGAGTGGGTCATTGCGGACGGTCCCATCCCATGGGTATTAAGCGGATGGACAGTCATCGCCGGAGATAAACCCTATCTTGGCAAACTGGTCAAAGGCAACCAGGTCGTTACCTCCGACGTGTACGGACAGGCAAAGTCGCTGATCGTTCGTGATGATGATTAATGTCAAGCAGGTGACAGTCATTTTTATAATGACTGTCACCTTAATCGCTATGCTCCTCTCCTCCTGCGCGCCGCGCGAGCCGAACACCGCCATCGAAAACATGATCACGCCGCTCCCCCCGACGGCTGTCCCCGCGCCCGCCTCGGGACGTCCGCAGTACGGTCCCGGCGAACTCGTGGATTACACCGCGCAGAACGGGGACAGCCTCCCCGCGCTGGCGGCGCGATTCAACACGTCGGTGGAGGAGATACTCGAAGCGAATCCCATTATCCCGCGCGACGCGACCACCATGCCTGTCGGCTTGCCGATGCAGATTCCCATTTATTATCTCCCGTTATGGGGCACCGAATATCAAAGCATCCCCGACCATGCGTTTGTCAACGGACCCTCCCAAATCGGCTTCAACACCAACGCGTTCGTATCTACAACAAACGGCTGGCTCAAGGATTACCGAGTCTACGCGGGCGGCAGAAATCGCACCGGCGCGGAAATGGTGGATTACATTGCAACCAACTACAGCGTGAGCCCGCGATTGTTACTCGCAGTCCTCGAGTATCAAGCTGGTGCATTAACCGAGCCGGAACCACCAGAAGAAAAATACATTCTTGGTTTTCGCCGCACATTTTACGAATCCCCATACCTGCAACTCGTTATTGCTGCAAATACGTTGAATAATGGATATTACGGCTGGCGACGCGGCGCACTCACCGAATTCGAACTCACCGACCATTCGCTTACGAGGCCCGACCCATGGCAAAACGCGGGATCGGTCGCGATCCAATATTTTTTTTCGAGACTCTACGCAGGCAATGATTTCCTCGCTTCGATCGGACCGGGGGGGCTGGCTCAAACGTATGAAACTTTATTCGGCAACCCGTGGCTTGACTCCCCCATCCTCATCCCCG
Organism: uncultured Anaerolinea sp.; assembly: GCA_964409185.1. Lineage (GTDB taxonomy): Bacteria > Chloroflexota > Anaerolineae > Anaerolineales > Villigracilaceae > Defluviilinea. Next base: position 2,257 of record CAYPCK010000296.1, read on the forward strand.
GCAGCCTTCGGCAACCCGAACTGCGCTTCCCCTTCTTGCCGGATTACATCTGGGCATTCACCAGCGGACCACACACCGGTTGGGGAACGGGTGAACCGTTTGCCGCGCTCGATTTTGCACCCGCATCGGATACATCGGGTTGTTATACGGTCGCGCGCGATCTGTATGCGACTGCCATGGCAGATGGACTCGTTGTCCGTTCGAATGTGGACGGTGTGGTCATTGACCTTGATAAAGATGGCGATGAACGAACCGGCTGGGTCCTATACTACCTGCATACCGCAACCGATTCACGCATCACGGTAGGCACAGAAGTGAAGGCCGGTGACCCGATCGGTTACCCATCGTGCGAGGGTGGCTCATCGACAGGAACACACGTTCATGTGGCACGCAAATATAACGGCGAATGGATTCTCGCCGATGGACCACTCGCCTTCAACCTTGAAGGCTGGGTCGCCCAAGGCGGAGACACGGAACGTGAAGGCACGCTCACCCGCGGCGGGGTAACCATCACGGCATGTTCATGTTCCGATTTTGAGAGCCGTGTGCGAGCCGGCGCGCCTTGACGTTCCGCAAAAGGTCAGCCGGTCATCCCGGGATTCAGCCACACGCCCTGACGCACCAAGTGCCTATCGCCCCCGCCTTCATCCTCGAAGATTTCATAATTCAGTTCGATTGGAAATGCCTGCTCGAGCATCGCCTGCGCCGGGCAGTATTTGGTTGCCGCGAGTTCAATGGCGCGGGTCACCGCCGTTTCGTTGACGTTCCTCCCAGCCACCACGAACGTGATCGTGGCGCGTGTGAATACCTTGGGGAAATCGGGCGAGCGCGGACCGTCGAAATTCACCTCGAAGCGCGTGATATTCTCCCGCTTCTTTTGAAGGATGGAAAGAATATCCATCGCCTGACAGCCGATCAACCCCAGCGCGATCATTTCCATCGGGCGGATGGCGCAATTCTTCCCTCCCACTTGCGGGTCGGCATCCATCTCCACCTGATGACCCGAGGGACCCGCACCGGCAAACTTCATTCCGCCTTCCCAGTTGATCGAAACTTTCATGGTTCCTCCAGGATGATCGGGGTGACATATTTTTCAAGACTTTTTCGATCGATCCCGCCCACCCACTGCAGGCGGACGATTCCATCGCGGTCGATCACGAATGACGACGGCAGGTTCATCGTTTTGAACGCGTCTTCGGTGGCGATGTACGTTGGGTCGAGCCAGACGGGGAAAGTTAACTCATACTCCTCGACGAAATTCAACACCTCGGTAGTGGGGTCGCCATCGTTGATGCCGATGACGGCGAAACCCTCGTCGGTGTATTTGTTGTGATATGCCTGCAGGGCGGGCATTTCCTCCTTGCAGGGTTCGCACCACGTCGCCCACAAATTGACCAGCACCACGTTGCCCTTGTAGTCCGCCAGCGAAATTGAAACGCCCTCCAGCGAGGTGAGGGTCAGTTCGGGGGCGGGATAATTTGCAGGCGCGGGAACAACTTGAAACTCGGCGCGAGGCGAAATGTTTCGCACCAAGGCATACGCAGAAACGTTGATCAGGATGAATCCCAGGGCCGCCAACGCATACGGAACCAGTTTATGGTTGTGTTTCAGGAAAGAAGGCGATGTCATTACAGAATAAGTATACTCCTGTCACCGGCGTCGAGAAAAAAATAGGGATGAATGTCATGAGAAATATGATATTCGCCACTGGATTGAAAATACCACGCTGATTAATATGCCACAATGGATTTTGATTTCCATCAACTGCCTGTCTTTCGGGATATC
>CAYPCK010000297.1:0-4036 GCA_964409185.1 uncultured Anaerolinea sp.
GTTGAGCGCAGGCAGTCGAAACCACCCGTTGACCGCAGACGACAGACCGCCAACCATTACCTATCGTCTGCGGTCAGTGGTCGGCGGTCAAAACTGAAACCTTCCTCTGGTATACTCCGTCAAGCAAGTAACAAACTACCCAAGAGGTATAAAAACAACCCATGAGAGCATGATTTACTCCCGCACCCCCAGTTCGAAAGCAATGCAAGCCATTGCCGATGTTTCACACACCCCCTTCTGGCTGGATGACCCAGCCGCCCCCACACCCGAACCGCCTTTAACTCAATCCATCTCTACTGACTTGCTCATTGTCGGCGCAGGATTTGCCGGTTTATGGACCGCCCTGCTCGCCAAGGAGGAAAACCCGAATCGCGATGTGGTCGTCGTTGAGGCAGGCACTGCCGCCATCGGCGCCAGCGGACGCAACGGCGGTTTCATGGATGCGTCCATCACGCATGGCTTTCTCAATGGTCAGGCGCGCTGGCCCCATGAGATCAAATCGCTTCACGCTCAAGGCGTCAAAAACCTGAGCGAGATCGAGGCAACCCTCGCGCGCTACAACATCCAATGCGATTACCTTCGAAGCGGCGAGATCGATATCGCGACCGAACCATACCTGCTCGAGGCGTTTCACCAGATCATCGAATTAGGCAGGCAATACGACATCGAATTTCAGTTTCTCGATCGCGATCAAATTCAACGCGTTGTCAAATCCCCCATCTTTATGGGCGGCATCAAACGCTTCGATTCGTCCATCGTCAACCCCGCCCAACTCGCGTGGGGACTTCGCAAAGCCTGTCTCGATCTTGGTGTGCGCCTGTATGAAAACACACCCGTCACAAAATTGGTCGAAGAAGATAATACGGTCCTTGCGCGCACTGCACATGGACAAGTCAAGGCTCGCAAAGTCGCCCTCGCCACCAACGCCTTCCCGCCGCTCCTCAAACGCATCACGTATTACGTCGTCCCCGTTTACGATTACGTCCTGATGACCGAACCGCTCACCGACTCACAACGCGACTCGATCGGCTGGCACGGGCGCGAAGGTCTCAGCGACGGCAACAACCAATTCCATTACTTCCGCACAACCGCCGACGGGCGAATCTTATGGGGCGGATTCGACGCCATCTATCACTGGAACAATGGGTTCGGGACTCACCTGGAAAACAGACCCGCTTCGCACGCCCTTTTGGCTGATCACTTCTTCCAAGCCTTTCCCCAACTGGAGAGACTCCGCTTCACCCACGCCTGGGGCGGAGCCATTGACACGTGTTCACGCTTTAGCCCATTCTGGGGCACCGCCCATCACGGCAAGACCGCCTACACCATGGGCTACACAGGTCTCGGAGTCGGAGCCACCAGATTCGGCGCCCAAGTGATGCTCGATCTACTCGACGGCAAAAAGACCGAACGCACCGAACTGGGCATGGTCAAGACCAAACCGCTTCCCTTCCCGCCCGAACCCCTGCGCTCCATCGGCATCAACCTCTCCCGTTGGTCCCTCGCCCAAGCCGATAACAACCAGGGCAAAGAAAACCTCTGGCTCAAACTGATGGATAAAATCGGTTTAGGATTCGACTCATAGGGTTGTCACCCTGAACGACAGCAAAGGGTCTCTACGACTATCTCAGGGATTCTTCGCTTCGCTCACATCGTCCCGATGTCTGTCGGGAGAATGATACCCTTATTTTGCAAAATCCTCTTTCAACACCATTTCCAACCTCTCCAACAAAAACTCCGCATCGGATTCGTTGAACGGCATGGGCGGGCGGATCTTCACCACGTTGTGATACGGTCCATCGGTGCCGAGCAGGATGCCGTGATCACGCATTCGGTTGGCGATAAAAGCCGCTTGTTCAGGAGCAGGCGCCAGGGTGGAAAGATTCGAGACGAGTTCGAGTCCGAGAAAGAATCCCGCGCCTCGCGCATCCGCTACCATGTCATATTTCCCGACGAAGGATTTGAGTCCATCCAACAATTGATTGCCCACACGCAAAGCGTTTGCTTGCAAATTATCATGTTGCAAAGCGTCAATCACGGCGAGACCAACGGCGCACGAAACAGGATTGCCGCCAAACGTGTTGAAATATTCCATGCCGTTGTTGAAGGCTTCGGCAATGTCACGGCGAGTCACCACCGCCGCAAGCGGATGACCGTTGCCGATGGGCTTACCCAACACCACAATATCGGGTGTGACATTTTGCATCTCGTAACCCCACATGTGCGAACCGACTCGCCCAAAACCTGTTTGCACTTCATCGGCAATGCACACCCCGCCCGCCGCGCGGACGTAGCGATAGACATCGGCGAGATAACCGTTGGGAAAAATAATTTGCCCGCCCACACTCGGAAGCGACTCAGCGATATACCCCGCAACCCCACGCCCTTCCGATTGAAGCGACTCGATGACTCGTTGCACATGCGCCGCATACTTTGCGCCTGCCTGCGAGTCGTGAGATTTATACTCGCCACGAAACACATCAGGGATTGGAACGGAATGCACCCAATCGGGAGCGCCCCTGCCGCCCGGTCCGTTGTGTTTGTAGGGGCTGATATCAATGAGCGATGTGGTGTTGCCATGATATGCCGCTTCCAGCACGATCATGTCTTTTTGATTTGTATACGCGCGAGCCAGCCGCAGGGCAAGTTCGTTGGCTTCACTGGCAGAGTTGGTGAAGTAGCACACTTCAAGCGAATCATGGAACAACGAAGTTAATCGCTCGGCATACCGATTGATATTGTCGTGCAGATAACGCGTGTTCGTGTTGAGAATGCCAATTTGCTCACGCGCCGCCGCCATCACCCGTGGATGACAATGCCCCACGTGCGCTACGTTGTTATAGGCATCAAGATACCTTCGTCCTTGTTCATCGAACAGATACTGCATCCACCCACGGACGATCTTCACGGGCGAGCGATACGCAATGCTCAAGTTGCCGCCGAGTCGATGACGGCGAGTTTCAAGCGTTTCCTCTTTTGTCGTAGATACTTTCTGCAAGGCTTTCTTCGGAATGTTCAAAATCAAATTCGGGTCGAGGCACAGACTCAACCACACGCTTCGTTGACTCGGCAACGCCACGCCAGGAAAATCGGTATCCAACCCAAGCGTATCCACCATGATCTGAAAATGCAAATGAGGCGTCCAATTGCCGTTGACCTTTGCGGAGCCGAGCTTGGCGAATTTTTGCCCCTTTTTGATCGTTTGTCCAACTTTGAGTTTCTTGAGAGATTCACGGGTGAGATGTCCGTAGAGAGTGTAGAACTTAATTTTGTTATTGATCGCAGACCGCTGACTCCTGACCGCCTTCTGCCTTCTGCCTTCTGAATTTCGCCCCTCACCTTCTGCAACCTGCAAGATCACCTCGTGCTCAACAACCACCACAGGACCATAATCCTGATAAGCATCGGTATCCGCAAATGCAATCACCCTTCCCGCCAACGGCGCGCGGACGGGCGTCCCCGCTTCGGCAAATAAATCAATTCCCAAATGAACGGTGCGAGTCTCATCGGTCAACCCGCCACCGACTTGAAACGCTGGCGATGTGTAAATATAGCGCGCTTCATCGTATTGACCAACAGCCACCTTGACACCCGCTTCAACCATCAAGGCGTTGATACGCTTTGTCAATTTTGGTTCTTCGTTTTCTTTTGGATTGCCATGTAACAGCGGGCTTCCTATCCCCAAATCCAGTACAATCAACGGTTCACGCTTCAAATCGTACGGTAGAACTTGAGCAAACGATCTAGCATTTTTCTTCAACCAAGCCGCCGATTTTGGCGATGAAGTAAACGGAGTCAAGCCGCACGCATCACGAAACACGGCTTCAGCAAAACGCGGATGAATCTTCGTCAACTTCGGCAATGTGTTTCGAATCGGCTGTTGGCTGATGCCGAGATATTCATTTGCAGGTTGGTTTTGTTGTTGCTCCGCCCCAATGCACACACTCATGCACAACCGCAATGTGACCAATCCATGCAGCGCGGCGATTTCGTCTTCGGTCAATTCGAATGTGGAGTTGTATCCTCTCACAATCTC
>CAYPCK010000298.1:0-4029 GCA_964409185.1 uncultured Anaerolinea sp.
GCCGTTTGTGGCAACTTGCGCACTACGGCTATTTCGGTCCCCCGCTGGAGATGCAGGTTTCGGCGGGCATCGGCAAGGATAAAACCGAGGTTGTCGAGAAATTCTGGAGAAAGTTGGAAGAACAAACAGAAGCGATCCTGTCAAAACACGCCGCCGAAGTCCATGCGGTTGCGAAAACGCTGCTTGAGCGGAACGATCTTTCCGGGAAGGAATGCATCGAGGTCATTCGCGCCGCGGCAAACGGCGCAGGCGCAGACGATAGTGGTCCACTGCTCAAAGCGCTGGTCGAGGAAACGATCATCAGCGGCAACAGTAAAAACGGCAAGCACAAAAGCGAGAAAAAGAAATCCGCCGCCAATCCCAAATTAAAATCTCGAAACAAGTAACGCAAACGGGCTGGAGAATTCTCCAGCCCGTTTTGATTTTGTTGTCCAATGGCAGGCACACAGGTCTGCCCCTACACCATCTTACCTCCACGACCAGTAGGCGACGAAGCCGGGGGCGAGCAATCTCGGCTGGAGTTGCCCCGAAGCCGCCACGACGGCGATGCCGGGGTTGCCGTCCGGGTCCACGAAGGCGAGCAGTAGGTTGTTGCTATCCGGCGACCAGATGGTGGCGGATTGGTGATATTGATCGAAATACGGCAGGATGGATGAGAACTGGTTGGTCGGCGCGAAGGTGAACAATTCCTTGCTTTCACCGGAGACCGCATCGAGCATGTTGAGTTGCAGGACGAATTGCGCCTGACCGGAAGAATCCGTGATTTGGAGGGGGATGAAGTAGGCAAGTTTGCGGCTGTTCGGCGACCAGAAAAACGCGAAGACCTCGTCCGCCTGGAAGAAATCCTCCGAAGTCGCCAGGTCGAGGACGTGCAATTTACCGACGATGCCGGCGTTGAGCGATTCTGTCCCCTCGATGTAGGCGACCAGTTCGCTATCCGGCGACCAGGCGAATGCCGCGTTGAGTTCGAATTCGGCGAGGGCTTGCTGGAATTCTCCCTTCGAATTGGCTGCGACCAATTCCTTGCCGCCATTGTCGTTGACGCGCGTGTAGAGAATCCGTTCGCCATTGGGCGACCAGGCCGGGGCTTGGAAAGAAGCGGGTGTTTCATCCAGCCCGTCTTCGATCACGCCCGCGTCCACTTGCAGGAAGGCGAGATGCTCCGGAGTGGAGGTCGCTTCACTGCCGGTGTGAACGATCATGACGCTGCCGTCCGGCGCCCACGACCAGTAGTAGGGCGAGCCGGCGTCCAATACGGTTCGTTCGCCCGATTCGACAGGCACGCTTTGTAGAAGGATGGATTGCCCGCCGGCGGTGGTGCTGAGGAAGCTGACATTCTCGTTGTCCGGCGACCAGTACAAATAAAACGGAAATTCGGTTTCGCTGGCGTACACGTTTGTGGAAGCTTCTGCATCCACGTTGTAGACGAACAAGTCTGCGTTCGATTGCGAACTTCCCACGCCTTCCACGCGCACGTAGGCGATCTGTTTGCCATCGTGCGACCACGTTGGGTATTGATAAAAGCGAAAGTTGCCGGTTTCAGTCTCGGGCAAAACGGCGTCGTCGGTGACGGCGTCGGGGCTTCTGCCGCTTTGGTCGGTCACATAAATATTCCCATCCAACCCGACCAGGGCGATCAACCCCGACTTGCGTTCCAGCAGCGGCAAGAGCGGGCTTTGCGGAATTTGCGTATCCTGCGGAAGGCAGGAGGTGATCAGCGCGGCAGCCAATGTGAAGAGGGTGATTTTTTTCATTGTTCGGTTCCTGCGCTCAAGAGTTCCAGCGCTTTTTCAAGGACGGGATCGTCCGTGGGGAGGACTTCGTCCCAGCCCGCTTCGATCGCAACTTGCGGCTGGACTCCGCCGAGCCCAACATCTTCGCCGTTCGGCAGTTTAAACGAGGTAGTTTCGATGAAGATGCGCGAGCCGTCCGGTAAATAGAACGAGGTGGTTGTCTCGATGGCGCCGGGCGTGTTTTCGCCAATCACAATGGCTCGTTCGCTTGCTTGAAGCGCTGCTGCCAGAATTTCAGGAAATCCATTTGTGTTTTGCCCAACGAGGATCACCAGCGGCACCGATTGCGAACCGTATAGATCCTCGCCGTTCACGGTAACATCTTGCTCCAGCGCGGCGCTGTTGTAAAAGGTTCCCACCGCGCCGTCATGGAAAAGCGTCAGCAATTCTTCAAGGGGCCAACCCCTGCTCGAGCCAGCCACGCGCAGGTCAAGGATCAATCCTTCGAGTTTTTGGTTGGTGGTGAAATCGCGTATGCCGCCCAGCACGTCTTCGAGCAGACCGTCATAGTTGAACACCGGGAGCAGGATGTAGCCGTACGGGGCTCCGTTCACTTCGATCTCGCGCGTTTCCACCTGACTGATGGTCACTAATTGCGCCCGCGTCACTTCGACCGTTCGTTCGGGTTTGCCGGGCGTCTGCACGTGCAAGGTGACAACACTGCCGGCGGGTCCACGGACGCGCTGTACCACGTTGATGCCCTCCTCCAACAAAATGGGATTTCCATCAATCGCAAATATGCTGTCGTGCGCGCGGATGCCCGCCAGTTCGGCAGGCGATCCTTTGATCACGCCCAGCACCACGATGTGGGGGACATCCTCCGCCTTGAACCCGACGAACGCGCCGATCCCCTCATACGTGGAGGTGTCTTCGATGTCCGTTGCGATGCGCTCTGCGCGCGATTGGAACAGGAGCGCGCCTTCGGGCAGATCCGCTTCGAGATCGCTCATCAACGCATTGAACTCGTCATCGGTGAGCCCTGAATTGATACGCGAGCGATACTCATCGAACAGCGTATCCCAATCCACATCGGCGGTTTTGTAGTAAATGTAATTCTCTGCAACGCGGTTCTCGACGGCTTCGAGCGTGCGGGTTTGATGTTCCTGCGGCGTGTATTGTGGACCGAAATCGCCGGTAATCGGCTCGTCTTCCAATGCGAGCCCGGCGCAAGCGGTAATCGTGAACGAAACCATCAAGAAAACGGAAAGAATAAAATTCTTGTTTTTCATACGGCTACCTCAACGAAAAGCGTCCTCAAGCGATAATTCTCACCATTGTACTCGTCTTATCTCCGGCTCCAGTTCCCGCCTTATGTTTTCCTAATATTCTTTGGATTCAATACCGAGATCAACCCCTTGTGCGCGTCGAGTTCGACCCAATAAAAACTTCGGTGCGCCGAATACGGATCGATCCGCACCACGGTCCCATCCCGCCAGCCTGCGATTCCCCCCGCTTCTGCTTTCAAGAACACCTGCACCCGGTCGCCGATTTGAATGTCATCCGCCATGCTGTGTTCGGCGATTCCCCAAATAATACATCCCGCCGCCGATGACGATGGCGATTGCCCCGTTAACCGCCCACTGCGGGTTCCCGGTCATATAACTGCCGGGCAGGATGTTGATTCCCTGCAGAAACCAGACCGCCCCCGCGAGGACGAGCAGGATGCCGATGACTTTCAATGCTGTTTTCATGGATGGATTCCTTTGGATGTTTTGGCGGATTATACTCCCGCCTCGATTCGTCGTTTCGGCTGTTTCCACTTTCCCCAGCAGACTCGTCGCCTGCACATTTCGCGGTACAATATAGAACGTACGTTCAATTATCCGACCCAGCCTCAACCAACTCATGAACTTCAAACTCAACGCTCCCTTTCAACCGATGGGCGACCAGCCCGAAGCCATCCGCGGACTCGTGGATGGCGTGCATAAAGGCATGAAGCATCAGGTCCTGCTCGGCGCGACCGGTACCGGCAAAACCTTTACCATCGCGTCGGTCATCCAGGAACTGCAAAAGCCGGCGCTCGTCATGGCGCACAACAAAACGCTTGCCGCGCAACTCTACGCCGAGTTCAAGGAATTTTTCCCGGAGAACGCCGTTTCGTACTTCGTCTCGTACTACGATTACTACCAGCCGGAGGCGTACGTCCCCCGGCACGACCTGTACATCGAAAAAGAGACCCAGATCAACGAGGAGGTCGAACGCTTGCGCCTTGCCGCAACCACGGCGGTGATGTCCC
>CAYPCK010000299.1:0-4025 GCA_964409185.1 uncultured Anaerolinea sp.
ACCGGTGTTCGTGTGTCTGTTGATTCTGTTGGTGTACGTAGGCATCTGGCTGCGGAATAAAAATCGCCGCCTCACCATCGTATTGACCCTCATCCTTCTGGGATTATCTTTTTACAAACAGTCCGTCACCATCACTGCGTGGTCGAAAAGCGGGTTGGGCTACGCATCCTTCCAATGGTACGATTCGGAGGCGATGGCCTATTTGCGTGAACTGCCTGAGGATGTCGCCATCTTCACGAATGAACCCGGCGCGGTCTATTTATACGTTGGGCGCGGCACCTTCGTGGTTCCGACCGGTTACGATTCAGCGCGTGCCGAAGTTGTGCCCGGCTTTGAAGACGGTGTGGCTCGAATGCAAGCCGAGATCGATGCAGGGCGCGCCGTGCTTGCCATTTTCGATCACGGCGGAAACATCGCCAGCGAAGTGGATGCGCTGACCGAGGGTTTATACCTCGCACATAGATCGCAAGGCGACTCGATCTATACACAGGAACCATGACGATTCAAGATAAATTCAAACTCGATGGACGCGTTGCCCTCGTCACCGGCGGCGCGGGATTGCTCGGCAGGGAATTTTGCCGCACTCTCGCCGAAGCGGGCGCATCGGTCGCTGTGTTGGATTTGAATGCCGCATCCTCCGCAGGGACGGCGGATTCACTCACCCAAAGCGGATTGACCTCCCTCGCCCTCGCGGCTGATATTACGAATCCCGATTCGGTGAACGCGGCAGTGGAAAAAGTTTTGTCGGCATTTGGGCGGCTCGACGTCCTCGTCAACAGCGCCGCGCTCGACCCGAAGTTCGACGGCGATGCGATAAAAAAGGGAATCACGCCCGGCTCCTTTGAGGATTACCCGCTCAAAGATTGGAACGCCGCCCTCAATGTTAACTTGACCGGCATGTTCCTGATGACTCAAGCATGCGTCAAACCGATGCTGGCGCAAGGTAAAAAGGGAAGCATCATCAACATCTGTTCCACGTATGGTTTGAACGGACCCGACCAAAGAATTTACATCAAAGACGGTCAGCGTGTGGCATACAAACCGGTGTATTACACCGTAACCAAAGCCGGCGTGCTGGGCTTCACCAAATATCTCGCGGCGTATTACGCCGGGACGGAGATCCGCGTGAACGCCCTGACTCCCGGCGGAATCTACAACGACCACGAGGAATACTTCGAGAAGAATTATTCCGCCAAAACGATCTTGGGTCGCATGGCAAAGAAAGATGAAATGAACGGCGCGCTGTTGTTCCTTGCATCGGATGCCTCCTCGTACATGACAGGCAATAACGTCGTTGTGGATGGGGGGTGGACGGCGTGGTGAGGATGGCAACTGGTAATTACCATTTACCAATTACGATTTACCAATAACGAAGCCCAATGACAGAGATACTTGCATTAATCCCTGCACGCGGCGGCTCAAAGGGAATCCCGCGCAAGAACATCCGCAATTTTGCGGGCTATCCGCTCATTGCGTGGAGCATCGCCGCCGCGAAGCAATCGGAACTGGTGACGCGCGTAATCGTTTCGACGGACGATGAGGAGATCGCATCCGTGGCGCGCGAATTCAGCGCGGAGACACCCTTCCTGCGCCCCGCCAAATTCGCGGAAGACAACACCACCGATCTGCCTGTTTTTGAACACGCGTTACAGTGGCTGGCTGAAAACGAAAACTATCATCCCGACCTCGTTGTGCAACTTCGACCCACCTCGCCCATCCGCCCGCGCGGACTAGTGGACGATGCCATCAAAGTCTTGCAAAGCCATGCGGACGCAGACAGTGTCCGCGGCGTCGTCGTTGCCGGGCAAAACCCGCACAAGATGTGGCGCATTTCAGGCGAGTCAGGTCCGATGAAAAATTTGCTCGACGTGCCGGGCATCGAAGAGCCATACAACGCGCCGCGGCAGATTCTCCCGCCCATCTACTGGCAGACTGGCCATATTGATGTAATCCGTTCAGAGACCATCTCCAAAGGCGGTTCGATGAGCGGCGGAGTGATCTACCCCGTCATCATTGACCCGCGCTACACCGTGGACATTGACAACTTACAGGATTGGGCGCGTTACGAACATCTCGTTTCGACAGGCGAATTGGACATGGTCACGCCGGGCAAGTCGCGCCGACCGATGCCGAAAAATATCAAGTTGGTGATTTGCGATTTCGACGGCGTCATCACCGACAACCGCGTGTGGACGGATCAGGATGGGCGCGAGACCGTCGTCGCTTCGCGCAGTGACAGCATGCGCATCAATCAACTGCGCGAGATCGGCATTGACGTGATGATCCTCTCCTCCGAGCCGAATTCCGTCGTCAGCGCGCGCGCGAAAAAAATGGGGGTGGAGGCGATTCACGGGGTGGGGTTGCAGGACAAAGGGCGCGTGATGCGAGACATCCTAGCGGAGAAAAAAGTCAACGCGGAGGAAGTCGTCTACATCGGCAACGATTGGAACGACCTGCCGTGTTTCGAAATTGCCGGCTGGGCGGTGGCGGTGGCGGACGCATATCCCGAAGTGTTGCGCGCCGCCGATCATGTGTTGACAAACGCGGGCGGTCACGGCGCGGTGCGTGAGTTGTGTGATTTGATTTTGAAAAACCGTAATGCCGACTTAAGTCGGCGCTACACTCAGGAGAAACAATGACTCGTGAAATCAAAATTGGCAACCGCATGGTGGGCGACGGTCATCGCGCCTACATCATCGCGGAGATCGGCATCAACCACAACGGCGATCTCGACATCGCGAAGAAAATGATAGATGCGGCTGTCCACGCGGGCGCGGACGCGGTGAAATTTCAGAAGCGCACGCCCGACGTGGCAACGCCGCCCGAACAGAAAAACCAAATGCGCGAGACGCCGTGGGGCTACATTACCTATCTCGACTATCGTTACAAGGTCGAGTTCGATGAAAAGCAATACGCCGAGATTGACCGTCATTGCCGGGAAAAGAAGATTGACTGGATGGTCTCGGTGTGGGACGAGCCTTCCGTGGATTTCATGGAGAAATTCGACACGCCCGCGTACAAGATACCCTCCGCCTCGCTCACAGACTTCAACCTGATTCGCAAAACCCGATCCACCGGCAAGCCTTTGATTCTTTCGTCGGGCATGTCCACGATGGAGCAGATTGAAAAAGGAATTGAGATCGCGGGCGAAACAAACCTCGTGATGATGCATTGCACCAGCACGTATCCGTGCGAGCCGGAGGAACTCAACCTGAACATGGTCAAAACGCTTCGCGACAAGTTTCAGAATATTCCGATCGGATATTCGGGTCACGAGGTGGGACTCGTCCCCACCGCGATTGCGGTCGCATTCGGCGCGTGCATGGTGGAGCGCCACCTCACGTTGGATCGCGCCATGTGGGGCTCGGACCAAGCCGCCAGCGTGGAGCCCGCCGGGTTCGAGAGACTGGTCAAATACATCCGCGTGACCGAGGCGTCGCTGGGCGATGGGGTGAAGAAGGTCTATGAATCCGAGATGGGCTCGATGAAGAAATTGCGCCGCGTGGTGAATGAATAACCTGCCACGGAGACGCGGAGACTCAGAGAAAAAAATTGATTCTCCGTGACTCTGTGGCTCTGTGGCAAGATCCATGAGTCTCATCCAAAACGTTCGTCGTTTATTCCGTCCTTATGGAAAAACCGCCCAAGCCATCCTGCGATGGAGGCGGTTTTCTTTCAATGACGCGCCGCCCATATTCGGCAACTCGAAACCCAAGAGCGGATCGCACCTGCTGTTGCAGATCTTGAACGGCTTTACAAGAATCATGCCGTTTCGGTATGTGGAGGCCGAGCCGGTGCGCACGATCAAGCGAGACGGCGGACGGCGGACGGCGGACGAAATTCTTGAAGACTTGAATAAAAGTCCGCGCGGCGTGATCACCTGGGGATATGTGGATGCCACGCCGAACAATGTTTCTTTCCTTTGCCAGCCGAATCGCGTGAATTACTTCATCTACCGCGACCCGCGCGACATGCTAGTTTCGCAGGTGTTCTTCGCCACCGACATGCACGAAGAGCACGGGATG
>CAYPCK010000300.1:0-4011 GCA_964409185.1 uncultured Anaerolinea sp.
CTCGAACAGATGGGATATCGCGCCGATGTGGCATCGAACGGGTTAGAAGCTGTGGAGTCTGTCGCGCGGCAAAAATACGATGTGGTCTTGATGGACGTGCAAATGCCCGAGATGGACGGACTCGAAGCGACGCGCCGAATTCTGGAAAAATGGCCCCAAAACCACCCGCGCATCATCGGCTTGACCGCGAACGCGCTCGAAGGCGATCGGGAGATGTGTCTTGCCGCTGGCATGGCGGATTACATTTCCAAGCCGATCCGCGTGGAAGAACTTGTGAAGGCGCTGGAGAGAAGTTGAATAGAAATGCGGTAGGGATACAGCCTTGCTGTGTCCCTACGAAATAACAAAAGAGGAGAAATGCAATGGCTACCAAAAAGAAGACCGTAAAATCAAGGAAGACAACAAAATCGCAGGAAGCCCAGATCGCACCGCAGGAAATGCCCGCCGGCGGATGGATCAGCCACCCCGTTTGGGGAATCGCAAAACCACTCCCCCGGAAACGCTGGATGCCATGGTTCGGCTGGCTTGGTTTGGCAATCATGATCGCCGCCGAGATGCTGCTCACGCCGGGCGACCATCCACTGGCGCTGGCGTTCACCCCGATCATGTGGACCGGATACATCCTGTTCGTGGATGGTTGGATCTGGCAACGGCACGGCGACTCGTACTTCATCGAACGACGCCGCGAATTCCCCATGCTGTTCCTGATCTCGATCCTGCTGTGGTCCATGTTCGAGGTGATCAATTTCAAGACGCGGACATGGCATTACGATAACGTTCCATCGCTCGGCGTGCGCGAATTTCTCGGCGCGTGGGCATACGGGACGATCATCCCCGCCCTGTTCCGCACCTGGGACTTTTTCGCCACGTTCAACATGTTTAAAAATGTAAAGCCCGTGCGCGTCAAAATGACCCCCTTCAAACTGGCATTTTCGTTCATCTTCGGGGTCGCGTGCATCGGCATCCCGTTGTTGATGTCCGATTATTGGGCGAACATGCTCATCCCGTGCATCTGGCTGGGGTTCATTTTCCTCGTTGAACCCATCACCTACCTTCTGAACATCCCGCGCATCTCCATTTTTCGTCAGTTGGAGATGGGAAACTCCAAATCGCTTTGGCAGTTGCTGGTGGCAGGCTTGTTCTGCGGCGTGGTCTGGGAATCGTTTAATGCCGAGGCGGTGCGGGCGGGCGGACTGGTTTGGGTGTATACCCTCAACCAATTCTGGATCGACCTGAGTTTTGGATACTTTCCCATCCGGGATGATTCCATGCCGCTGGCAGGCTTCGGAGGGTATCCGCCGTTCATTTGGGAAAACTTTGTCATGTATGAGTTGATCAAGTATGCCATGCAGGGCGATAAGATGTGGAAAACCCCGGGTCACCACACGAACGATGGATTGCCGACGGAGTGACAACCCATACCGAATCGAGACAGGTGGCGTATGAGTGAACTCACAGGATACGTGATCAAAGAAACCTTGCATACTAGCAGTCGCTCTCGGGTGTATCGAGCGACGCGCCGGTCCGATGACGCGCCTGTGGTGGTGAAGACGCTCCATGGACAGAACATCACAACCGAGCAGTTGGCGCGCTTTCGAAGAGAATTTGAGATCACCGCCTCCTTGAACCCCGGGCTCGAGGGGTCGCCCGGCATCGATGGTGTGGTGCAGGTGTATGAATTCGAGAACACAGCCACGCCCGCGATCGTCATGGAAGATGTGGGAGGCGATTCGCTCGACCGGCTGGGCAAGTCCACTTGGAGTGTGACCGAGTTCCTCCACCTGGCGATTCAAATCGCGGAGGCGCTGGGTCAGGTTCACATCCGCCAGATCATTCACAAGGATATCAACCCTTCGAACATCCTCTACAACCCGGAAAGCGGGGTGGCGAAGATTATCGACTTCGGGCTTTCCACCCTGTTACCGCGCGAAACCGTCGCGCAGGTGAACATCAATGTTCTCGAAGGGACCATCGCCTATATCTCGCCCGAGCAAACCGGGCGCATCAACCGACCCGTGGATTACCGGACGGATTTCTACTCCCTTGGCGTCACGTTTTATGAACTCCTGTGTGGGAAACTTCCCTTCGAAGATACAGACCCGCTGTCCTTGATCCACAGCCATTTGGCAAAACAGCCTGTCGCCTTGCATGAAGCGAACCCGGAAATCCCCGCGGCTCTTTCGAATATCATCATGAAATTGCTCGCGAAGAACGCCCCGGACCGATATCAGTCCGCCTTTGGGTTGAAAAGCGACCTGATCGAGTGCCAGGTGCAATGGCAGGCAGGGCAGGCGATTCGGGAATTCCCCCTCGGGCAAAGGGATGTCTCTGAACGGTTCCAGGTTTCGCAATCTTTGTTCGGGCGCGAGGCGGAGATCCAACAGTTGCTGACCGCCTTTGAAAAGGCAAGACAGGGCGCATCCGAGGTCGTTTTGGTTTCGGGCGAGGCGGGCATGGGAAAAACCAGCCTTGTCAATGAATTGCAGATTCCCGTTGCGCGGCAGAACGGCATGTTTATTGGAGGCAAATACGTTCGCTCGCAGAACCAAACCCCCTACTCCGGCTTGGTGGAGGCTTTGCGCTCGCTGATTCAACAACTCCTCTCCGAAAGCGAGGAGCGACTGGCGGTCATGCGCCGTCGGATTCTCGAAGCGATTGGTGTAAACGGACAGGTGATCATCAACCTTGTCCCGGAAACCGCCCATGTGATCGGGGAACAGCCGCCTCTTCAACCCCTTTCTGCGGAGGAGGAACAGAACCGTTTCAACCTCACCCTGCAAAATTTCCTTGAATCATTCTTAACTCCCGAACGTCCTCTGGTCCTGTTCTTTGACGACCTGCAATGGGCGGATGCCGCCTCGGGTTCGTTCCTGCAACGGTTTGCGGCATCGTCGAACCTGCATCACCTGTTGATCATCGCCACCGTGCGCGGACACGAGATCACAACGGATCATCCTCTGCATGGCTCGTTGCAAAGATTCATCGAAGAGGGCCATGCCGTCACACGGATCGAACTCACCCCGTTGGAGCCGGGCGACCTGAACCGCCTGCTGGCGCAGTCGCTGAACTGTTCCCTCGAAGAATCGGCATCCCTCGCCCTTGTCACGCAATCGAAAACCGGCGGCAACCCATTCTTCGTCAACGAGTTCCTGCGCGGCGCTCACAACGACAACCTGATCCGTTTCGATTTTGAGCGCGGCCGCTGGGTGTGGGACATCCATCGGATTCAAACGCGCCAGTTGACCGACAATGTGCTCGATATCATGTCTGCCCGGATCGCGGAATTGCCCGCCGATACGATCCGCTTGCTGGAATCCGCCGCGTGTATCGGATACGAATTCGACCTCGCGACTCTTGCCGCGCTCTCGCATCATTCCCAGCCTGCAACCGCCTCCCTCCTTCGGCATTCCCTCGCCTCCGCTGTGATCGTGCCCCTTACCCAAAACTATGCGCTTGCCGAACAATCGGAGACCGAGACCGAAGTGAGGTATTCCTTCTCGCATGTCGGCATCCAGCAGGGGATTTACGAATCCATGCCGGATGCCGAACGACAATCCTTCCATTGGCAGATCGGACAACGCTTGCTTCAAGGGCGTTCCGAAGCCGGGCGCGAACAGATCATCTTCGCGCTGACGAATCATTTGAACCTCGGCGCGGGCATGGTCCGCACCACGGATGACCGCCTGGAGCTGGTAAAGATCAACCTGCTGGCCGGTCAAAAAGCGCAGGCGACCGCCGCGCACGAAGCGTCGTTGAGTTATTTGAAGAAAGGGATAGCCCTGCTGCAGGAGATCCCCGATTATTGGGATGCATACTATGACCTTGCCTTCAACCTGTTCACCGCCTGCGCCGAATCGGCGTACCTCAACGACGATGTATCGGAAAAGGAAAAATTACTAAACGAGTTATTCCAACATGCCCGGCCCGGCCTTGACCAATCGCGCGTGTACGAAATCAATATGTATGCTTTTATTGCGAACAATGAGCGCAACTTCGCGGTGCAGGCCGGTT
>CAYPCK010000301.1:0-4008 GCA_964409185.1 uncultured Anaerolinea sp.
TACAGGGCGATCACGGTCCTGGAACATTGACGAACCACGATTCCCTGAAGGATACCTGCCTGTATGAACGATATTCCATTTTGAACGCCTATTACCTGCCCGGCATCGATTCATCTTCTGTTCCCATGGACATTTCGCCGGTCAATTCATTCCGTTTCATCTTTAACGCATACTTCAATGGGCATTTGGATACCCTGCCAAACCGGCGCTATTTTTCGACCAATGACCGCTTCTACGAATTCGTCGATGTGACAAGCCAGACCCAGGACATGTGCAATATAAAATTCAGCGGCACTCCTTGATCGGGTGAAATCATCGGTGCGAGCGTGTGGAGCAGTGGTGTCGCCGCGATCACTGTGAAACGACCCTCTAAAACCGGGATATTCGTAACCCGCAACACAGTCCAAAAAGTATTGGATTGATTCCCAGCCTGTGCATAGAATTCTCCTCGAACTTAAAAAGGAGATTCCCATGGCGAAGATCGATTCACTCATTCAGGATTTCCTCGCCCAAAAACGCATCGCCGTCGTCGGCGTGTCGGACAAGCGCGAGACAGGCTGTAATTCGATTTACCAAAAATTCAAGGATGACGGCTATCACGTCCATGCGGTGAACCCGCGCCTCGCCTCATTTCAAGGGGATGCCTGCTACCCCGACTTGCAGTCCATCCCCCAACGACCGGACGCGGTCTTCATCCTTGCCAACCCGCGCGTAACCGACCAGATCGTGGACCAGTGTGTGGAGTTGGGGATCAAACACGTGTGGATGCACTGCCTGATGGGTACCAAGCCCGGCCTCGCGGTTGGCATGACCAGCGTTTCACGCGCGGCGGTGGAAAAATGCAAAGCGAACGGGATCGCGGTCATCCCGGGGACGTGCCCGAATCAATTCTTGAAACCCGATTTCGCCCACGCGACGATGCGCAGGCTGTGGAAAATGCTGGGGTTCCTGCCGGCAGGCTGAACGGGGGAAAGAACCGCTGAATTGTGGTTTGAAAATAAAGACCCGGGTCGAGTGCCCGGGTCTTTGTGATTACCGCGTCCCCCTGCTTTGTCATCCCCTCTGGCTCCCCCGTGTGAGGAAGATTCCCCACAACGAATGCAATCATTCTACTGATTTGCGTGGAAAAAACAAGCAAACAGATTTACAATCGGCTCAAAGATTTTTTTGAGTCGCTCATAAAGATGTCTATACCATGAATCGCGAAGACTTTGGACAACTTGTTGCCGCCCTGCGCCAGGATTTGGGTTGGACCCAGTTCAAACTGGCTATGCTGGCTGAAGTGGACGAGCCGATCATCAGCCAGGTAGAACGCGGCGTAAAGCAGTTCGTTGGTGCGGAACTGTTGTTTTCGCTCGCCAATGCCCTGCAATTGACTACGCTGGAGCGCCGCGAATTCTTTATCGCCGCCAGCGGCTTGGACGAGCGTCGAATGGTCAGGCAGGCGGCGGCAAACATAAAGACCGATGTGTTTGATCATCGCAAGTTATTGGAACGTCTGGTGCAGTTGACCGGCGCCATCCGCCTGCCAGCCTTCCTGGTGGATGTGTACGGGGATATCATTGCGGCGAATATGGCGATGATCGCATTCTACGATATTCCACCCGCCATGATGGCATCCGCCGCGCAGATTCCCGGCGGTTTCAATATCGTCCGCGTGAATTTTGGGCGTGACCTGGTGGGGCGCAGCCGCATCATACAAAATTGGGAGGAATATGCCCTGAACGCCATGCGCGCGCTCCGCGTGAACAGTTTGCGTTACCGCGCCCGGCCGTATTTCAAATATTTGATGAAGGCGTTCCGCAACCCGGTGGAGTTTCCTTTCTTTGAGCGGTTCTGGAACCTCGTTACCTCCACTGAGCGGGATAAGGACACCAATGTAGACGTCTTCTCGTATGCGCATCCCGATTTGGGCGAGTTGAATTACATTGCCTCCTCCACCAATGCGGTCACATCTTATGGCGAACTTTTCCTCGTGCAAAATATTCCCCTCGATGATCGCACGAGCGAGGTATTTGCCGCTTTATTGCATAAAGGCGGGGCGGGAGTGATTCGCTTCGCCTCGTGGCCCGAGAAATCCATGCCCTGAAATTCCAGCGGGCGCGATATCTTGTGATAAAATACGCCGCCGGGCGTAGTACCCTCCGCCCGAAAAAATCCATGGAAAGAAGGGCTTGAACGAAATGAAAGTCATGCTTGTCAAAGATGTGTACAAATTGGGGCGCGCGGGGGACGTGAAAAAAGTTGCCGATGGCTACGGGCGCAACTTCCTGCTCCCGCAGGGGCTGGCAGTCCTCGCCACCGCTGGGGCGCTCAAACAGACCGAAAAGATTCGCAAACAGGCTGAAATCCGCCGCACCGAACTCAACAGCGAACTCAAGGATTTGGCGACGCAGATCAGCGCCGTCGTTCTCAACTTCGCGGCGAAAGCCGGCGAGACCGGGAAACTCTACGGCTCGATCACCACGCAGGATGTGGCAACCGCCATCTCCGAGCAGACTCGCTACGAGGTGAAGAAACAACAGGTTGACATGCAACCGATCCGCACCCTCGGCGAGTTCAAAGCGCGCGTCCGCCTGACGATGGATCTCGTCCCCGAAGTGAAGATCATCGTCTACCGCGAGGGCGAAGCGCACGAAGAGGGATCTGCAGAATCAACCGAGGCTGACGCGCCCGCCGAAGCCGTTGAAGCCGCCGCATCGTAAGGACAGCCTCTCCACATCATGGCATCACCAGCAAGTTCCCGTTGGATGGGGCGCTGGTGATGTTTGTTTTCACATCATGCAAACCATCGGCAAGAAACTCAAGGAAACCCGCGAAGCCAAACGCCTCACGTTCGAAAAGGTTTTCGAGGCGACGCGAATCCGCGTCCCCTATTTGCAGGCGTTGGAATCGGATGATCTAACTGCGATGCCCTCGCCGGTGCAGGCGCGCGGCTATTTGCGCAACTATGCCGAATTCCTTGGGATGAATTTCGACCAATTGCTCGAAGAGATGCGCGCTTCGAGCAAGCCGACGGATGAATTGATTACGCCGATGGATGCGGCGCCTCCCCCGGCGACGCAAACTCCGGAGCTTGTTCCTCCTGCCGAAGCGACGATTCAACCTCCCAGGAAGCCTGCCCGCCGCAAAACAGCGGACTCTCAGCCTGCGACCGAACCTGTCCCCTCCAAACCCCGCCGTGGACGCAAGAAAGTTGAGCCAGAGCCTGTCCTCGAATCGCAGCCGGAAACTGTCGTACCGATTCAGGAACCGGAGCCTGCTGTTGAACAAATTGTTGAAGACACGCGTCCCGCAGAACCGCCTCTGCCCGATGCAAGCGACGGTCTTTGGCAATCATGGTTGAACCGGTTAAGTTCAATGATCTCGATTCGGGTCGCGCGCAATGAAGCGCCACGCGCTGGATCACTCGCGCCACAATCAGAACCTGAAACCCTGCAACTTGAAAACATTCAAACCATTGACGCGACTCAGGGCAAGGCTTCAACCGAAATCTTCAAAGAGATCGGACTCGAACTTCGTAAACGGCGCGAAACGCTCAGCCTGCACCTCATCGAAGTGGAGCGGAACACGCGCGTCAAAGCGCATTACCTCGAAGCGCTCGAAGCCGGCGCCATGGACAAACTCCCTTCCACGATGCAGACGCGCGGGATGCTTTCGAACTACGCCACGTTTCTCGACCTCGACGTGGACGCCATCCTGCTGCGCTTTGCCGATGCGCTGCAAGCGCGTCACCGCGAGAATAACCCGCAGAAGCCGATGCGCGATCCCGGGCAGCCGATCGTGTCGAACATCCCGCCGCTGCGCTCATTCATTGCGGGCGACCTGGTTTTCGGCGTCGGCATTGCCATCCTCCTGGTTGGGTTCCTGATCTGGGGCATCACTTGGATCGTGAACCGGCAGAACCAGGAAGAGATACAGCCAACCGCGCCCTCCATTTCGGATGTGTTGCTTGCCACAGCCGATCCCTCTCAGTTCACGCCCACGGCGACGCTTGCGCTGATTCAA
>CAYPCK010000302.1:0-3980 GCA_964409185.1 uncultured Anaerolinea sp.
TGGCAAGCATCCAGCGGAAGATCTTTTTGCCGGGCAGGTCGGTTCGTTCGGTCAGGAATGCCATCGTCACGCCGGTGAGCATGGCACCGGTTGTCACTGCCAGCACAAGACCCAGTGTGTTGGCGAATAATTTCCAAATGCGTTCTTCGAATAAACGAGTCCACGCTTCGGGTTCGGCAGTGATGGCACGTACGAAAATATAAATGAGCGGCACTGCCACAAATAAAGCCACCAAGCCCGCGGCAAGTGCAAGCCGCGGGCTGATTCGTGAACGTATCTTTTGGTAGGTGATGCTCGTACGGGTTAATTCCATTGGGCGTTAGCGCACCATTTTAGCAGGGAAACCTGAGAAGATAAACTAATTTTGAACCGCCAAGCCCGCTAAGGGCGCTAAGAAAAAAACTTTGCGTTCTTAGCGTCCTTAGCGGTTAATTTTTTACGGCAAACCCACGCGTTCGATCAAGTCGAACATCGCATCGAAATTCGCGGCAGCCTTCACCACATCCACATCAGCGAGACGGAAATCATCCAGCGGCTGCACGCCTTCCTTGATCGCCACACCCGCCAACAGCGGATATTCATAATTCTGTTCTGCAAACAACTTCTGTCCTTCTTCAGAAATGAGGAAGTCTAAAAAGGCTTGCGCGGCGACGGGGTTGCTGCCTCCATTCACAACTGCGGCGGCGGTGGCATTGGTGAACAAGCCAACCTGTCCTTCACCTTGGTCGGGGTAGACCACGCCCACATTGCTGCCTTCAGCCAACTGCAAGTGATAATAATAGTGATTGACCAAACCGATCTTAAACTCACCCGCACCCACCGCTTTGCGCACATCGGTGTGTCCACCGAAGAACGTCACTTCGTTTGCGATCAAACCATTCAGCCATTCTTCGGTCGCTTCGTCACCGAGCAATTGCTGCATGGCGGCGACCTGTGCCTGCATACCGCCGTTGGTCGAGCCCGCAGCGGCGACCTGACCCTGCCATTTGGAGTCGGTCAAATCGAAGATCGAGGCGGGCACTTCATCCTCAGCCACCAGGTCTTTGTTGTACATGATCACGCGCACGCGCTTGGTCAGTCCAGTCCACGCGTTTCCTTCACCGATAAACTCAGCCGGGATATTCTCCACGCCCACAGGCGCATATGATTGAAACACGCCTTCAGGCACAAGCGACTGCACGGTGAGCAACTCAGTGGTGATGAACACATCTGCCTGCGGGTTGGCTTTCTCTTCGATGAGCGCATTCGCCAGTTCGCTGTTGCTGCCCGCCTTGAGCAAAATATTCACATTCGGATACTTCGCCTTGAACGCATCGAGCACCGGCTGGATGAGCGGCTCAGACCGACCGGAATAAATGACCAGATCGCCGGACACTTCCGCTTCATTGCTGACCTCGGTGCTGGGCGCTGCTTCGGTAACTTGTTCTTCGCTGACAGTTTCTGTCGCCGCGCCGCCACATGCGCTGACCAACAACGCCATTAGAAATAAAAGGGTAAAAAGTTTCTTGCTGGTTTGCATCGTACTAAGATCTCCTTGAATTTGTATTGAGTGGCGCGTAGTATAATCACGGCGAATTGAATAATCTAGATATTTGTAATAAATTTTATCTATATCGGGTTGTAAAGAGTTTTCAACCCGGTTGAAGATTCTGGAGCACGATTTACCGTATGACCGTAAGCCCCGCCATGCAGCGTTACGCTGCTGAAATTTACCGATTACAGCAGGACCATGAACAGGTTCCGCTTTCTCTTTTAACCTCGCATGTTGATTCCTCGGCGCAAGCCATTGCCAGCATGGTCAAGCGTTTGCAAAAAGAGGGTTATCTGGTGCATGAACCCTATCGCGGTGTGCGCCTGACTGAAACTGGCGAACACATTGCTATGCCTGCTTTGCGCCGACATCGCCTTACCGAAGTCTTTCTCGTCAAAGTGATGAAATACGACTGGGCATCTGCCCACGTATTGTCCGACACCTTCGAGAAGGGGATCAATGACGAGCTCGAAGACCGTATGGATGAATTGGCTGGTTATCCCACGCGCTGTCCGCACGGGGAGCCGATTCCCTCGAAGGCGGGAGTCATGCCCGAGGTCCGGGATGAGGCGCTGGCGGATGTGCCCTCCGGTTCAGACTGCGTCGTGAGCCGCGTCCGCACCCATGACTTGGACAAACTCCGGTACATCGCCGAGATCGGGCTTGTGCCGGGGACGCCGTTTCATCTTCTCAGTTGCGCGCCGTTCCGGGGTCCATTGCGACTTGAGATGAAATCGCACGATCACATCATAGGCTATGAATTGTCTCAGTCATTATGGGTGGAAGTGACCAAACGCGGCGAAGGGAATAAACTGCCGCCCAAAACTCTGCCTAAATAAACAAGCCCAAGAATCTGGAAGAACCATCCAAGATGTGTTAGACTGAAAGTGCTTTCATAACGCTTTCAGTCCACCATGCCAAAGAAGATCAAGACCCCCACCATTTATGACGTTGCCAAACTTTCGGGTGTGAGCATCGCCACGATCTCGCGCGTATTGAACGCGCCGGATAAGGTCAACCCCGAAACCCGCACACGGGTGATGACAGCCATCGACAGGCTGGGATTCGTCCCGAAGGCGGAGGCGCGCGCGCGGGCGCTCAAGTATTCGAACCGCATCGGCGTCATCACGCCCTTCTTCACTGCGCCGTCTTTTGTTCAGCGTCTGCGCGGGGTGGCTTCCATGTTATCGCGCGCGAATTATGAACTGGTGATCTACCCGGTCGATTCGGTCGAGCATTTGCAGGGCTATATCTCGTCCATTCCCATCATGGGCAACCTGGATGGGCTGATCATCATGTCGCTTGCCATCGAAGACAAGGATGTGCAACGGCTGGTCGAGAACGGTATCCAGACCGTATTGATCGAGTTTTCCCACGATCATTTGAACAGCATCGTCATCAACGACCAGCAAGGCGGGCGGATGGTCGCGGAATTTCTCATCCGCAAAGGGCACAAGTCCTTCGGCTTTCTCGGGGATATCGAGCCGCCCGAACGGTATGCGATCCACCCGGTCAAGTCGCGGCTGGACGGGTTCAAGAAAGTGCTGGACGACGCGGGGATAGAATTGCCCAAACGGAATATCAAACAGGCGTTGTATTCGCAGGAAAATTCGCGCGAAGCCGCGAATGAACTCCTGAGCATGGACGACCGCCCAACCGCCGTTTTCGCCGCATCCGATATCCAGGCTGTGAGCGTGATGAAGGTCGCGCGCAAGTTGAACCTGCGCATCCCGGACGACCTGGCAATCGTCGGTTTCGACGACATTGACATGGCTGATTACGTGGACCTGACGACCATTCGTCAGCACCTGGATGAATCCGGGCGGCTCTCAGCTGAGATGGTTTTGACCCGAATCGGAGACCACAGTCGCGCCTTGCAGCATATTAACCTGCCCCTCGTCCTGGTGGAACGCGCAACAGCCTGACCATATCTCGATATGCGGGGATTGTGTAATTCTTCTCAAGGTTTTATCCAGCCCGGAAATTGCTTATTGACTTAAAGATGGGTTATGCTATACTTATTCTTGAAAGTGCTTTCATAAAAACTCTTTCACCCGTAGACTCAATTCTGGTAAATCGTTCCCATTTCTGGAGGTGCTTCCGGCAATTGATGACAAATCCCTTTCCCCCAAGAAAAATCGAATACAAACCTGTTCTATCTTTTACAAGGAGAGAAGAATGAAAAAAGTGTTATGGCAAGTCCTGGCTCTGATGCTGGTTGGATCCATGCTTCTTGCAGCATGCGGTACTCCTGCGGCAACCGAAGCCGCCGCCACTGAAGGGGCGATGGCCGAGGTTGACTTCCCTTATCCGGCGGGCGGCGCTTTGGAAGAAGCCCTTAAAGGAACCTACTCTGGAAAAACAGTAACGGTCGACGGCGCCTTTGAAGGCAACGACCCTGATGGCGTCAAGTTCGATGAATCCGTCAAGGCGTTCGAAGAAGCCACTG
>CAYPCK010000303.1:0-3951 GCA_964409185.1 uncultured Anaerolinea sp.
ATCTCGGGTCATGGCTCGGCTTCTGTGGTTTCCTCGGTGTTGGTGTCGGGGTCGGTCGTGTCGGCTGGCGCGGCGGTATCCACCGTGCTGGTGAAGCCCACCGGCGGGGTGACGCGCACGATGTAATCGCCGGCGGGCAAGCCACTGAAGTTATAGGTGCCGCCCGCGCCGGTGGTCACTCCGCCTGCCGCGTCGTCTGCCGTTCCAAAAATTCCATCGGGTCCCACATTGATCTCGGTCACGCCATCGGAGGCGAAGAGTTGCACGGTTGCGCCGGCGAGCAGCGCGTCGGTGCCGGCGTCGTAGTCGCCGTCGCCGTTGACATCTTCAAAGACGAGGTTGCCGATGTCCACCCGGTAAAACCCGAAGTCAACCGTGCGGTCAGAGCGGTTATCCGGCGCTTCGCCCGCTTCAGGATTCGTAATGGGGTCTGTTTCGCCCGTAGGTTCGGATGTGCCCGGCCCCAACGTTACCGCCGCGGAGGCGACGTAGTCGATCGCGCCGCCTGCCAGCGTCGTGCGCCCGTTGTCGTCGTTGTCGAGGACGGTCGTGTCCGGGTCGTTCGCGGTGGCGTCGGTGATCGTCCCGTTCGCGGCAATCGAGGTGAGACTGCTCCAATAACCGGCGAGCGGGTCTCCCGGCACCGTATCGCCAACCCCCACATCGCGGAAGTTATCGTCGGGGATCAAGACAACGTAGTCGCCCGCGGTAAGATCGTCGAAGCGATAATATCCGCCGGCGTCGGTGGTATCGAACGAGAGGAAAGTATCGCCCGCATCCCAGACGCCCGGCGTTGTTCCGTTATCCTGGAACAATTCCACGCGCACACCAGAAACGCCGACTTCGGCGTTGTTCAACAAGCCGTCGTTGTTGGTATCGAACCACACGCGGTTACCCAGCGAGTACGATTGTGTAAACCCAAAATCGTAGGTGTGATTATTCTCGCCGGGGTTGCCGGTGGTGATCGAAATGACGGCATGATCCCCGCTGTACGCTGCGTCAGAATCGCGCTGGTCGGCATCGGCATCGGCCGGGGAAAGCACGAGTCCCGCAAGCGCGGCTTGCTGACTGCCCCCCTGCGCGTTCGGGATGCGAATTTCGTAGGTGCTGTTCGGGTCGAGTTCGTCAATCAGGTACACGTGACTGGCCGTCGAAGTGCCGGGACCGGAACTAAAATAATAATTTCCGTTGGCATCGGTAACCGCTGTGGCGATCAACACTCCGCCTTGATACAACTCCACCGTGACACCGGCGAGCGGAGTCTCGTCCGGGTCTTGAATCCCATCCCCATCGGATTCCACCCATAGGCGGTTCCCGATCTCGATGGGAGCCATGTAACAAAAGCCCTCGACATCGCCGATGCCGGCGGCTTTGCCGAACAGGCTGGCGTTATCGGTGCGCGGGAATAGTTCGTAGGCGCGATTGCGCGTGCCGTTGAAATTGCTGAGCCAGACCACGCCTCCCGAGCGGATGTCAAAGGGATCAAAAATGGAGACCGCGATCTCATCGGTGCCGGGGATTAACACCAACCCGCCAAGGGTCACTTCGTGATGCGTGCCGCTATTCAGGGCGGAGGACGGCGAGTACATATCCTGCCAGTAATATTCGCCGCCGCCCGGTCCCTGGGCTGGGGCGCTGCCGGCGCCTCCGGTGGTGATGCCGCCGCAGGTGGCATTGTTTTCCAGCGTAAAAACGCCAGCCACATTGCACACTCGCAATATGTCGCCCGCCGAAGTGCCCTCGAACGTCGAACCCGCGGTGATAGTGACTGGTGTGACGGTATAACCGGTGGTGAAATCATAAAAGTTAAACGATGTCGTTGCGGCGGAGGTTGAGTAGTTCACCTCGCCTGTCTGGTGCCCCATGCGGTCCATCAAGCCGAGGATCATATCGCCGTCGGTGTCGAATTCGATATCGGACAGGATCGGCTGGGGGTAGATCAATTGATTCCCGTAGGCGAGGCCGGGTCCGCAAGGGTTTTCGCACAACGTGGTGAACACATTCGACCAGGGTCGCCATTCGGCTGGGTAACCGGGCGCGTCTGCGCTGACCACGCCGCGCGGATAATTTAAGGCAAACTCGTAGACAAGCGTCCACGCGCCGGGGGCGGTTTCGCTCGTGCGAATGATGTAGGCGCGCAAGTCGTTGACGTTCTGCGTGCTCTCGGCGGAACACACCACTCCCACGTACACATTGCCTTGATACACCTCCACTGCCCACGGGCGCACATCGCTCGCCGCGCACGCCGTTGCGCCGGCAGGCAGGGTGATCGCGGTAGAGGTGGCAAAGGTGGCTGGCGCAACCGCCGGGATGCCGATATCGAGGGAATAAAGCGTTCGGTCGCTGAGATTGATCAGCCATAGGATATCATCCGAGGCGCCGATGTCCATATCGCCTATCGATTGTTTCCCGACGGCATCCCACGCGGACGGGTCGGTGTTCGGGGTTGCCGCTACAGCGGGCAACCCGCGCGCCGTATCATCGAGCGCGCCGTCATCCAAGCCGGGGAACGTATCAATATCTACAAAATTGGAAACGGAGGTGGAAGCGCCAGTTTGCGGATCCACAACGATCGCATAGATTCCGCCGCCGCCCAAAGGACCGAAACCGGAATGTCGCTTTGCCAATGCTGCGGCAAACACGGTGTTGGTCGCGCGCTGGTATGCCATTCCCCAGGTTGTGCCGATCTGCGAATTGGTTGCCAAGGGTTGTTCGATTGTGTTATCCGTGCGGCCGTAGGCAGAATAGGGTATCGAAACCAATGCGTCGGTGGCGCCGGCGGAACCGCCACCCAACGGATCTCCATTGACGTAGCAAGGCATCACAAGGAAGGGGTTGTTCTGGCAATACTCATCCGGTTTGGAAAGACCCAAATCCACCCCTGCGGCGGGGCTGGTAACAAATTGAACCGTAGTCCCCGAATCCCGGCCGAACGCTCCGGGTCGAAGCGTGGCAGGTATCCCCGTAAATTCGATGCGGACTTGTGTCCCGTTCGGGATGGCGAGGGAATATCCGCCTGTCGCATCGGTGACTGTCGTAGCTACGACCGCGCCGGTAGAGTCATACGCTGTGACGGTCACACCCGAAACACCGGTATCCCCCGCGCCGCGGATGCCGTTGTCGTTGTAATCCGTGAAGACCGTGCCGCTGATCGTATTGGCGTCGGCGCTGGTAATAACTAATTGAGAGCGATTATAGGTACCGGTCGTTCCCGTCCGTGTGTCGCAGATCTGCAATACCCATGTGCCTGCGGAATTTTCGCCTTTGAAAGCGCTGAGCAGTTCATACGGGCGCGCCGGGGTCCCCACGGGCGCCGGCTGGCGATCGTAATAAGGGAAACCGACGCTGTCATTGCTATTGTCGTAGATCGAACCGATGGCGGTATCATCCAGCATGATATCGTAGTTGTCGTAATCGTCCGGGCTGGCTACCGTCGGCGCGCCCAACCCCGCGCCAGAAATCAAAACCACGGTCGTACCGGTTGGCGATGTAAGCGTCACCCGCACATCACTACGCCGGGCGTGGTTGATATTCACACCTACGTTGATATCCGAGATCACGACACTTGCCGCCACGACAATATTACGCGTGACGGGAGCGGCGCAACTGAGATCGGCAATCGCCACCGCCGCCGCGGGTATATCGTTTACCGTTGTGGTGAGGGCATGCGCCACAGTCGCCCCCAATGGGTTGAAGGCGAATGCCAGAAACAAAAGAACGCTGAGTATTCGAATAACTGACCTAAAACGAGCAATCCTCATGACATGCCTCAAATCCGGAATATTCACGGCACCGGAAATACGCCTATATTAGCACAAAAAGGCTGGCATCTGCCAGCCTTTTTTGCATTTTTATCAGGTCACCGCCCGGCGGATACATCCACCAGGACCGCTCTCACCATTACCCATTGTTTGTATAATCCCGTCTTCACATCGTATTGGTCGCAGGTGA
>CAYPCK010000304.1:0-1568 GCA_964409185.1 uncultured Anaerolinea sp.
GCCGCGTCAACCCTCGCACGGCGTCGGCGGGGAGTCCTGCTGACACGAGGCGCGAGGCAAATTCACTCGGCGTCATCGAAGCGTTGCGGTCGAGATTTTTCCTGTGCGAGACCGCGTCAGCCATCCGATAGTAGCAGTTAAGGATCACGTCCGTCGATTTTCTGCCGGACGATAAATCCAGAATCGAGGCGCGCGCGATCTTTGCAAGCCGGTCGCGGGCGATGACGGGTTCCGGCGCGCTGATGCTATTCCAGATGGCGTAGGCTTTCCAGGCAAGGAAGAGGAGCAGGGCAAAGATCCCGAAACTCAACACGTAGGCGACCCAGGAGGTGGATGGCGGCGGGACGAATTCCGGCACACTTGCGCCGACGGTCGTGTTGCCTAGCCCTGCATCGGAGGTGGAAAGGTCCAGCCCCATTTGGGCGAGGATCTCCTGGTATCGTGTGAAGAGCAGGTGCAACACCCAATAGGTGAGCGCGATGCGAATGGCGATCGTCACCAGCCGTTTGCGCAGTTCGGGCGAAAGCAACAAGCCGATCATCGCAAAGAGCAGGATGAACAGAACCGTGATCAACAACTGGGTTTGGACGGGGACCGCTTGCGCGTTCCTCGCAATCTCGAGGGTGACGGATCGAACGAGGCGGGACTCCGCAACTCCGAACGGCTGCCCTGCCCGGAACTTGATGTCTCCCAGCCCGGAGGCGAGAATCGTCAGCGCCGCCAGCGCCAGCATGGAGAGGAATACCACCCACGTTTTCGAGGCAAACAGGGAGCGCATCATCGTCATTGGATTTTACCATCCCGGCTATAATCACCAACACCTACCGAATGACTGATTTGTCTGCCGACTGCAATGCCCCGCTTCATCCGCATGCCGCGGAAGGACTGCGCTTGTTCAATGAAAGGAAATACTTCGAGGCGCACGAAGCGCTCGAGACGGCGTGGCTGGAGGAGACGGGTAAAGTCCGCGACTTGTACCGGGGAATCCTGCAGGTCGGCGTGGCATATTTGCACATCACGCGCGGGAATTACGACGGCGCGGTGAAAGTGTATGGGCGTAGTTTGAAATGGATGAAGGGTTGGCCCAGTGTATGTCGGGGGATTGGCGTGGAGGAATTGCGCAGGGACGCCGAACGCGCCATCGAAGAAGTGAAACATTTGGGGAAAGAAAGAATTGGAGAATTTGATTTGAAATTATTGAAGCCTGTTAGGTGGGAGCAAAGCGCGGGGAAACAGAAGCACGCATACTTCTGCGACCGGTGCGGGAGCGAGATGCGCGAGAAGAATTGCAAGGTGACCTGCCCCAATTGCGGAAACCGATTCGATTGTTCGGACTTGAATATTTATTTCGATTGAGGCCGCGCGCTCTGTCAGGGTCTCAGACCCTGACAGAGCAAGGCTATTTCACCGGGCGGAAGGTCAGGATGCTTTTCTCGAACGTCTCCAGCTGGTTGTAAAACTCGTTGATTTGCGCAAGATATTCCACATACCACACGGTGTTGCCGTCTAAAAAGACGAACGCCAGGCTGTTGATGTCAATGTTGTCGGTGGATTTTCCCTCGGACAGC
>CAYPCK010000304.1:1578-3936 GCA_964409185.1 uncultured Anaerolinea sp.
CGGACAGCAATCGAATTGCCGGCGTTCCGTTCAAAAACACATTGCGCTGTTCGACGACCCGAAACGTATTGGGGGTTTCCGGTGGAATGGTCGGAGCAGTCTCCAGGTGCGAGTCCAGGGTTTCACCGCGTAAGACCTCGTAGGCAATGATCACATACACATTGTAAAGCGATGTATTTGCAGGCGTTTGCGAAAGAGTAAGTTCAACGATGATGTTCGGGTTGGAGATCGAGAGGTCTTTGATCGTGGTCTTTCGATAATCACTTGGCAGCCAAATCTCCATCAATGCCGTCTTGTGCTGCTTCCATCCTTGTGGGATTAATTGCTCGTAAGGGATCGCCGTCGGAAGAGGCGTGGAGGTCTCGGTGGGAAGTACGGTCGGCGTGGCGGTGGATATGGGAGTGGGCGGATTTTGCGTCACGGCGGGCGATAATCCGCCGCCGAAGATCAGGTAGCCGGCAATACAAAGGATCAAACACAACATGCCTGCCAGCCCCGCTAGAACGCCCAGTTGCGGGACGGTCATGCCCATGTACTTGCGGTTTTGTTTCATCTCTCCTCCACGCGATTACGTTTCAACCATCTTACTTTTTCAGCGAGACAGCGACCATTATAAGTTCATGACCAAACAGCCCTTTCCTGACATTGGTCATGGATTCGGCGTGCCTGATATCGTCGGAATGAATAATGGTGTCAATGTCGGTGTGATGGTCGGCGAGGGTGTGGGAATCAAATTCATCCAGCCGCTGTAATAAAAGTACTCGTTTAAGAATTCAACGCGCTCTTCGTTGCTCATCAAGCGCGGACGGGAATAATCTTCGAGGATGCCGGTCAACAGTTCGACGCTGATGAGTTTTCCATCGTAGATCACGTAGCGGTCGTAAAACTCGCGGCGGATTCCGGGCGGCATCCAATCCTGGTCGCCCATCTGGTCGAAGAATAAATTCCCAAGCCCGTAGTGGATGAACGCGTCGCCGTGGAATTCCATCAGTTGCGGATAATGCGCCTGACTGCCGCTGACGATGGAGGCGCCCGACTCCGCCATCAAGCGAAAATCATCCACCTGCTGAGGACCGGGGCGCGGGTCGTAACTTTCGTTCCATTGAAATGTGGAGATCACGACATATCCCTGCGATTTCAATTCCGCTATCTTCCCTGCGAGATATTCGAAGTCGCACGGCGCGGCGCCAGGGCGAAAATCGCGCGCGGTGGGGAAGCGGTCTACATCCGGTTTGTTACAGCCGATGAACGCGATTTTGTTCCCGTTCACCTCGAACAACGCGGGCTCGAGCGAGTCCTGCAAGTCCGCGCCGCCGCCGAAGTAGGGCACGTTGTGGTCGTTATAAATTTGTATCGTTTCGAGCATGCCTTGCGCGCCGCGGTCGGCGAAGTGGTTGCCGGTCAACTCCACCACGTCCGCGCCGACATCGGTGAGCAGTTCGATATATTTTGGGTCGCTGCAAAACACCAGCGGACCGGTCGCATCCGGTTTCGGGAATTCGCAGCCCGTGAAAAACGGGATCTCGTTGCTGATGTGCGCGATGTCCGCTTCGCGCAACACCTCGCGGATTTTTTCGCCGGGGTAGGTCACGCCTTTGTATTCCATCGTCACGGCGGTGGCGCGCACGAGGGCGGTGACGCCGGTGAGGATGACGGTTGTTAAATGGGAAGGATTGTAATTGGAGATTGGAGACGGGAGATTGGATGTTGATTGAAGTGTGAAGTCAACGATGAGCGGATATGTTGTGACGTCGAAATTTTTTCGGATGGGTGCTTGTCCGTCAATCGCCAACACTTTCCATTTGGGTTGGAGTTCCTCGAACGGGACGATTGCCCAGGCGGACTCCGCCCAGGCGGCGTCGAGCAGGTCGCCCGTCGGGACGATTCGGACCGCGCGTGCGGCTGGCGCATCCCATAGGATGGTCATCGCGGCGTGTGTGGATTCGTCCATGAGCAGGGGAGTCCCGTTGCCCTCTGCCCACATGCGGAGGAGTTCATCGAGCGTCACGCCATCGCGTATGGTCGGGAATGGGGCGACGAGGGCGTACACCCACTGGATTTTTGATTCATAGAAATTTGGATTCGAGGAGACGAACGGCGACGCGTCGAGGATGTACTTCGTGAGATTCAATTTTTCCACTTGTTCGCGCAACGCAGTTGGAACCGAATCGCCGATGCGAGAGTCAAACGGCGCGAGGGTGTGCGCGATGGGTGCAGGGGATAGGGAAAGTGTTGGAGTTACAGGAGAGGCTTGAGATTGGTGCCTGGGCGTAGCTTGCGGCGCACAGGACGCGAGCAAAAAGAGAATTACAAATAACGTTTGATACGGCTTTTTCATGGCGGCGTGATTATAACCCG
>CAYPCK010000305.1:0-3886 GCA_964409185.1 uncultured Anaerolinea sp.
AAGGGCGTCGCTGATTGCCAGTTCGTGGAAACCGAAAGATTGCAAGATGGGAAGGCAGGTTTCAGCAGGCTCGCCGGAAAAATCGACCCAAAGCAATCCCCGGCGGTTCCGGAGCAGTTTGGGAAATTCGGCAGGGGAAATATCCTTTCGTATAGGCTTGCCAGCGGAGAAAAAGAGGGAGCGGATCATGGTTTTCCTTGTTGTGTAAATTTTTCCGAAAATTAAGAATTTCAACCTAACGATTGATATTCTTAATTTACTATTGACAAAAAATTAACATTGAGTATAATTTCGTTTGTAATTGGTCATATTTCCTTCAGAATTTTGATTTGTAGATTGCTTTTCTTGAAACCAAAGGAGAAATTTCATGAATTTCCTTTACCCAGACCACCTGGGCGAATTGAACAGACAGAAGATCGAACGAGACCGCCTGTACATCCTCAAAGAAGAGCGGATCAAATCGGAATCACAGGTAACGCAGGTAATGGATCGGCTTGGCTCGTGGATGGTTACTCAAGGCATGAAATTACGCAGAAAATACACATCCTTCGAGCATGCCCAAACATCGATTTTCATTCACGATGAGTCAAAGATACTACGCGCCTGATGCCGGCCCTGATGAATTTCAAAGGAGGTTTCCATGTATGCCGCGCCAACCCGATGCCCGGTCTGTCGTTCTGAACTGGAAGTAACTCGCTTGCACTGTTCCGCGTGTGACACGTCCATCGAAGGGCGGTTCAGCGGCGGACCGATCGCGCACCTGACCGCTGAACACCTTGATTTTATCGTAACCTTCGTACGCTGCGAGGGCAAGATCAACCGAATGGAGCAGGAGTTGGGGGTTTCGTATCCAACGATCCGTAACCGGCTTCATGAAGTCATTCGCGCTCTCGGCTATGAACCTGGCAAGGAAGAAACAATCGAGATTAACCCCGAGGCGCGAAGCAACGCGCTGGAAGATCTTGAATCCGGAAAAATATCTCTCGATGATGCCATGCGCATCTTACGCGGCGAGGAGTAGCCTGTCATGTCACAGCCAATACCTATACCGGATAATGTAAAAATTCGGATCGAATCTACGGGCGGCGACCTCAGTGTCGTGGGTTGGGAAAGTAATGAATTGTTGGTTAAAGGCGACGAGGACGAAGTCCGCATCGAGCAGACGGGTGAGGTTGTTACAGTTTCCTCCACCGATGATCTCTCTTTGCGCGTCCCCCGCGCTGCCCATCTTGAATTCGCCATGGTCGGCGGCGACGCGTCCATCCGCGGATTGGCAGGCGGATGCAAACTCAGGGAAGTCGCCGGCGACCTGTCTATACGCGATGTCGGCTCAATTTCAATTGATACGATCCACGGGGATCTTTCCCTCTCGAATGCCCACGGAAATGTGTTTGTCAAAAATATTCACGGCGATGCATCGATTCGCGAGGTGGATGGTGATGTGACCGTTGAAATGCTGGCAGATGACCTGTCGCTACGCGGCGTGCGAGGCAACCTGCGAGTGATGAACTTGAACGGAGATGCATCCATCCATGGTGTGGATGGCAATATCGGTCTCGACTCGGTTGCTGACGACCTTGCCCTGCGTGGCGCGCGCGGAGATGTGCGCGTGAATGTCGGGGAAGATGTGGTGGTCTACCTCGAGCCGCAGGCGCAGGCGGAATATTCGATCCAGGCGGGGGAGGATATTCTCCTCGTCCTGCCGAAGAACGCCAATGCAACCCTCGAACTACGCGGTGATGAGATCTTCATGGATTGGAACGGAATCCCAAACGATGATGCAACCGAGCGTGTGGTGACCCTCGGTGATGGTTCGGCGAAGATCGCGCTCAACGCGGGCGGCGAAGTGCGGGTTTCGAATCGGACGGATGCCGGCGATTCGGCGGACGAATGGGGTAACTTCGCCGGGTTGAATTTCGACTGGTCCGATTTTGGCGAACGCATTTCACGCAG
This sequence comes from uncultured Anaerolinea sp., assembly GCA_964409185.1. Classification (GTDB taxonomy): domain Bacteria; phylum Chloroflexota; class Anaerolineae; order Anaerolineales; family Villigracilaceae; genus Defluviilinea. Next base: position 1,954 of record CAYPCK010000305.1, read on the forward strand.
GGTGGAGGCGGCTACGGCACGCGCAAGCAAAAAGGTGGAGGAAGCGGCGCGCCGGGCAGAACGCCATGCCGCTCGCCATGCCCGTCATGCCGGGGATACCAAGAGAGGGTTGGTCATCGGTCGTTGGAATTGGGATTTCAAAGGCGCTCCCAAACCTCCCACTCCGCCAACGCCGCCGGCTGAGCCGGTCGCCGAGCAGGAACGCATGGCGATCCTCAAAATGCTTTCCGATAAAAAGATCACTGCCTCGCAAGCCGAGGAATTGTTGAAGGCGCTGGAAGGAGGCTCGTAATGTCTTCGGAAGAGCGAAAGAAGATTTTGCAAATGGTCGAGGAGGGGAAGATCTCGGCGGAGGACGCTGCGAGTTTGATGCGGGCGCTGGAGACCGATGAACCGGAGGAAGATCATACGGTGGAGGTGATTCCGCCGGCTCCACACTCGCGGTACGAAAAGACCGATGCGCCGGAGTTCGAGGCGATCAAATCGCGCGCGCGACGGTTCGCGTTAATTCCCTTGTGGGCTGGCATTTTCGTCACCGTGTTCAGCGCCTGGGTCATTTACGCGATACAGCAAAGCGCCGGGACGAACTTCTGGTTTTATTGCATGACCGTGCCGCTCCTGTTCGGGGTGTTGCTCATCGCGCTTGGGTCGGGCGGACGCGCCTCCCGCTGGTTGTACATCAACGTGGACCGGCGCGATGCGAAACCCGGCGATGGACCGCGCCATATTACGCTGGGCTTTCCCATCCCGTTTGGGTTTGTCGCCTGGTTCTTCGATACCTTTGGCGCTAACATCAGTGGGCTGGACCGCCGCAAGGCGGATGGCATCGTTGCCATGATGCGCGCGACGCGCGACACGAATGAACCTCTGATGATCAACGCGGACGACGACGATGCCCACGTGCAGGTTTATATTGGATGATGAGAGACAAAATGACAGAAATCAAAAAACGACCTTTGCTGAGCGGAATCTTAATCCTGTTTCTCACGGCGATGATCTTTGCAAACATCGGCGGGAACATGTACGATGGCTTGTTGCCCTTATATCTCAAAGATCTCGGCTCGAGCATTACCCAGATCGGCTTATTCTTTACCATATCGCAGATCGTCCCGCTTTTTTTGCAAATTCTCGGCGGGTGGATTTCCGATTCACTCGGTCGTTTACGGGCCATTGCCATTGGCAGTGTGTTCGGCGTGGTCGGTTTTATTCCGTTGATCCTCGCCGACTCGTGGGGCTGGCTGGTGGCGGCGATCGCCATCGGATCGGTTGCCCGCGCGCTGGTGGGTCCGAGTTTCGACGCGTTCATTGCAGAACACTCGAGCGAGGAAAACCGCGGCAAGGTGTTTGGCATTTCACAAGCGATCTTTATGGTAGTAGGAGTGGTGGGTCCTCCGCTCGGCGGGTGGCTGGCAGGTTCGTTCGGGTTCAAAATGATGTTGCTGGTGGCAGGCGTTTTCTATTTCGTTGCCGCGCTCATGCGCATCGGCATGGCGCGCGAAGCGGCGAAGACACAAGCCGAAACGAAGAAGCTATCCTTCCAAAGTTTGAAAACCAACCTGAGCGCGATGTTCGGCTTGATGTTCTCCGGCGGAGGGATCACGTGGATTTTGATCACCGACGGGTTCCGCGATGTCTCGTTCTCGCTGTCGGGCAATTTGTTCCCGGTCTACATGCAGGATATCGGCGGACTCACGCTCCAGCAGATCGGCTGGGTCAACTCGCTGTTCGGCTTGTGCATGATGTTGATCATGATCCCCGGCGGTTGGCTTTCAGATAAAGTGGGAGAGCGGGTGGGCATTGCCACCGGCATGGTCTTGATGGCGGGCGCGTTGTTCACCCTCATCAACATCCCGCAGGGTAACCATTGGTTGTATTTTGTCGGATGGGCGACAGCAGGCATCGGTGTGGGTATCATGATGCCCGCCTATCAATC
>CAYPCK010000306.1:0-3881 GCA_964409185.1 uncultured Anaerolinea sp.
CCACATTCCCTCATGGAGATTGGGTGAACAAGGCGCGGATTTTGGAGCTTGCCTGTTGCGCATCAGGGTACAGGTTAGAGTTATGTAAGTGTAAGGGTCGTACGCTTGACCCCGTCCGTTGACGGGATGAAAATAGCCGGCATGGAATACAAGGATTACTACAAAATTCTTGGTGTGGAGCGCAAAGCCGGAGCGGACGAGATCCGTTCGGCGTACCGCAAACTTGCCATGAAATACCACCCGGATAAAAACCCTGGCGATAAAAAGGCGGAGGAGAAATTCAAGGAGATCAACGAAGCCTATCAGGTCCTGAGCGACGACCAGAAACGCGCGCATTACGACCGCTTGGGAAGCGCCTATACCAATTATCGAAGCACAGGCGGACGGCCGAACGATTTTCGCTGGGATGACTGGTTCCAGCAGGGGGTGGGTCAGCGCGGCGGCGCCGACGATATGTTCGGCGGATCAGGCGGAGTTGGTGGCTTCTCCGATTTCTTCCGCATGATCTTCGGCGAAGCGATGCGCTCGCAGGGACGCAATAATCCTTTTGCATACGATTCGCCGGGCTACGAGCAGGAAGTGGGGATCACGTTTCAAGAGGCATATGACGGCACAGCCCGTCAATTGCAACAAGCCAACGGCCGTAAGGTGACTGTCCGGATCCCGCCCGGGGTGAGGACCGGCTCACGGGTCCGCGTGGCAGGCGCGGGACCGGATGGAAGCGATCTGTATCTGCTGATTCAGGTCGGGGAGGACGATCGCTTCGAGCGTGATGGAGGCAATTTGACCACGACATCCAACGTGGATGTTTTTACTTTGATCCTCGGCGGCGATGCGGAGGTGGAAACGCCGACAGGCAAGGTCAAATTGGGAATTCCGCCGGGGACACAGCCGGAGCAGGTCTTTCGCCTTGCGGGGCGCGGGATGCCGAGTGTGAAGGACTCGAAAGCAAAGGGCGATTTATACGTGAAGTTGAAAGTGCAGATCCCGAAATATCTTTCAGAAAAACAACGGGCATTGATCGAGGAAGCCTCGCGGATCAAGTTTTAATTCAGAGGAGGCGCTGCATCGCGTCATTGCAGAGGCATTTTACACTTCGTCCGCTGATATGGATGTTGCCTGGCGGCGAATGATACAAGTAATTATTTTCATACCCAAGGAGTTCAACCGAATGAAAAAAGTTTTACCGGCATTTTTGATTCTCGTGTTTGGAGTAATTGCCTGTCAGGCACCATCGTTTGGGATTGGTCAATCACAACCCCCCGCGACAGAGGCGGTTGTGGTCGCAGAGTCTGCACCGGTGCAGGAAGGCGCGCCGCCTGTTGTGGTCGTGTCCGACCCATCGACGGAGCCGTTTGTGGTTCTGTATGAAAGAGTCAGCCCCGGCGCGGTCGCGATCTTTACCAATAATGGACAAGGCTCCGGTTTTGTTTATGACGACCAGGGGCATATCATCACGAACTATCACGTCATCGAAGGCGCACAGAGCGTGGAGGTTCGTTTTACTTCAGGCTTCATGGTTTACGGTGATGTGATCGGCACAGATTTGGATTCAGACATCGCCGTCATCAAGGTCAATGCGCCCGCGGAAGAACTGCACCCCCTGCCGCTCGGCGATTCCTCCACGCTCAAGGTCGGCCAGACGGTGATCGCCATCGGCAATCCGTTTGGGTTGGAAAGCACCATGACGATGGGCATCATCTCGGCGCTTGGGCGCACGCTCGATTCACAGCGCGCAACGCCTGACGGCGCTTTCTTCAGCGCGGGTGACATCATCCAAACCGACGCGGCGATCAACCCCGGCAACTCGGGCGGTCCGTTATTCAATTTGAACGGCGAGGTGATCGGCATCAACCGCGCCATCCGCACGTTCAGCCAGAACGAGGAGGGCGACCCGGTCAACTCGGGCATCGGCTTTGCGATCTCGATCAACATCGTCAAACGCGTCGTCCCGTCGCTGATCGCGACCGGCAATTATGATTATCCATACTTGGGCATGTCCTCCACCAGCAGCCTCAGCCTTGATGCGATCAACGAGCTTGGATTGAAGCAATTCACCGGAGCGTATGTGACCTCGGTCGTCCCTGGCGGTCCCGCGGATCGCGCCGGGCTGAAGCCGGGTACGCAACCCACGAGTTTCCCCACGCTGTTGGCGGGCGGCGATTTTATTGTCGCCATCGATGGGCGTGAAATCCGCACTTTCGACGATCTGCTGGCTTATCTGATCACGAACAAAAGCCCCGGCGAGACGGTCGTCCTGACCGTCCTGCGCGGGGATGAGCGGGTGGACATTCCTGTGACGCTGGACAAACGTCCGTAAACGAACATCATTAACCCCGAATTTAATGTGGGACGCGGACGAGCGCGGATAGACGCGGAAAAGGATTAAAAAATCCGCGTTTTCAGCGTTTATCCGCGTCCCATTTGCTCTTAAAAAATGAACTCACCCGCGAAACCTTAAGTTTGGGGTGAGTCATGTTTATAATTCTAGGAGTTACGCAGTTCGAGTAAAACCCTGAAAAAAAACACTGCCAAATATGGGCAAAACTGCAACAAATGGTGGTTTTGGCTATATATGACAATCAACTGCGTAACTCCTAAATTCAAATGGCTAGGTTGATTCTTCGACAGGAGCGGCGGGAGCCTGTTTGCGCTGGCGGAACGTAATCCGCCCACGCGACATATCATAAGGGGACATTTCAAGGGCAACACGGTCGCCCAGCAAAATGCGGATGTAGTGCTTTCGCATCTTGCCCGAAAGATACGCCAGAACCTCGTGACCGTTATCGAGCTTCACGCGGAACTGGGTGCCGGGCAAAGCCTCGATTACCACACCGTCCACTCTGATCTTGCCTTCTTCTTTAGTCATACATGCCTCTTCCTATTCGTTGTCCTTGAAGGAACGACGCTTGATGCGGCGAATCGCCTTCTTCTTCTCCATACGACGGGTCTCGCTCTTGGAAACGAACCAGCGTTTACGGCGCACTGTGCTCAAAACACCGCTCTTCACAACCTTTTTGCGAAAGCGTTTGAGCAGGGAGTCCTGAGACTCGCCGCTGCGTAAATTGACACTTGCCACTGGTTTCACCTCCTTTCCGTCATGGAAATAAAAAATCGGCTGACATTCACAGATTCAGCCGAAGGCATTTGCCAGGAAACCTGAAACGAACTCCATGATCCTTCGATCAAAAATTACGCTTCACACTCCTTTGAAGTTGACCAGCCGACCAAGCCTTGCCGAACCTGCGGGCAGGATTATACACGATTCGGTCAGGGATGAGAAGAAGATTGGTTGACTTTTTTCGGGAAACCATCCCTCGATCAGAAATAAAAAGCCGCATCCATATCTGAATGCGGCGAAAAAGGAAAGAAAAGCCCCTTGGCAATGACCTACTCTCCCGGGAGGTCGCCCTCCAAGTACCATCAGCGCTGATATGCTTAACTGCCGGGTTCGGGATGGGACCGGGTGTACCCATATCGCTCAAATCACCAAGGGACAATTTCACAAATGAATTGTCCTGAATAGCAATCGTTTGATGTAGTCTTTCGGAAAAGTACCAAGTTCCCCGTATCACGGTATGAAGCCCTCGACCATTAGTACAGGTTAGCTGAACACATTACTGTGCTTACACATCCTGCCTATATACCAGGTAGTCTACCTGGGGTCTTACTCCCTTGCGGGAAAACAGGGATCTAATCTTAGGGCGAGTTTCCCACTTAGATGCTTTCAGCGGTTATCTCTGCCAGACATGGCTACCCAGCGATGCTCCTGGCGGAACAACTGGCACACTAGAGGTCTGTCCACTCCGGTCCTCTCGTACTAGGAGCAGCTCCCTTCAAATCCCTTACGCCCACAGCGGATAGAGACCGACCTGTCTCAC
>CAYPCK010000307.1:0-3869 GCA_964409185.1 uncultured Anaerolinea sp.
CAAATACCTGCGCCTGGAGAGCTATGAGGATGCGCTGAACAATATCGCCTTCGAAAACAGCCTGGATGATAACCCGGACAAATATACGAAATTGATCGAAGCGCTCGATGAAGAATTAAGCGAATGGAAATAGCGGGGGAATGAAAGCCGCGTGAAGTTATCTGTTGGGGGAAGGCGCGCACTCGTTCGGGATGGCGTTCTCGGGGGTGTAATCTTTTACCCGCCCCGCATGGTAGGCGGTATCTTCCAGGATTGGATAATCGGTTCCAAAGTAATTGTTGAAAATCACACGGAATGAATTGACCGGTGTGATGGTGGGGTATAGGTCGGCTTTTGCCGCATCGTTGACGTAATACGCGTTCAGAATGGACATGCGTAATTTCGGCTGGTCCTTGCTGGGGACGCCGGAAGGTCCATGGTCGCCCATGATGATGATCACCGGGGGAGTCTTCGAATTGGCGATGATCTCTGAAACAATGCCGGGCATTTGCGCATCGATGAATTGAGTGTTCGACAAATACCCCTCCACTTCGCTCTCGCTCCATTGGAACCCGCCCTGCGGCGTGAAGATGAACGGCGGGTGAGGCACAAGGATATGCGCGAAGACGAGTTTGGGTCCTGCCACTTCCTGCGGCAGGCGTTTCAATTCATCGAGGATGAAGATTGTCTGCTGATAGTGCTCGTAGAACTCGGTCTCTTTTTGCCGGGCAAGGTCGAAACCGGGGATCAGGCTGGGGATGTCGAAGGCGATGCGCGCCAATGAGGTTTCCAGCAGTTCGAACTCGAACTCGGTCAAGCCGCCGGTCAGGTCGATCTTGCCAGCCAGCATCTGGTTGCGCGAGAGGCGCAGGTCTTCGCCGAAGGAGAAATGTCCATTGGAGCGATTCTCGAAGGTGACGATCCGGTATCCCTGCGAGCGAAGCGTCTCGATGACAAGGCTCGAATACAGCGGGAAGAGCGTATCCTTCTGGTGATAATTCGCATAAAACGCGGAGGTCACCGAAAGTTTGGTCACCGGGTAATTGCTCTGCGCGCACTCCGCCACATAGAAGCCCAGATTCTCCAACTCGCGTGTAAACGCGGAATTATCGTACTCGAAATATTTTTCGAGGGCAAACGCGCTGGTGTGCGCGTCGAGCAGGATGAAATACATATCGGGTCTTTCGCCGACGTTGGAACTGCTCACCTCCTCCCGATACGCATCCAGCGCCGCGCGGACCTCGCGCGCCGATTGATACACCGAGTAGTCGTATTGCGCCGAACGGGCGACGGAGAAGAGGGCGAGAAATCCGCCTGCCACGATGAGGAATTGAATGAGCGCGCCGGGCTGTTTCATCCGCCGGAGCGCGAACCACGCGGCAAGCGCGAACAACCCCGCGAAGATCAGGATCAAATAGCGGTGCCGGATCATCTCGCCGAAGATCGCTTCGATTTGCAGGAAGGCGTGACCGTATGCAAAAAACAGAATCACAAGACAGGTGGTGAGAATTCCCGACCTCTGCCATTCCCGGGTAAGCAAACGAAGCAGGTTCCAGAGGATCGCTGTGATGAAAAGCGATACGAGGATCGGTCGCACCAGCGTGGCGGAATCGACATAAGCAATGTTGAAATTCCGCAGTTCGACGATGGGGTAGATCGCAAAGAGGAAGGGATGGAGGTAAGGGAGTATCTTTTTCATGAGCCAGCGACGTATTATAGCCGAGGCGGAATCCCTGCTCATGGAATCGGGAAAGGCGGAGTAGAATTGTATATAATTTCCGCCCTCACCCCTGCCCTCTCCCAAAGGGAGAGGGGGAAAGCAGTGGAACCATGCTCGCCTACGAACTTGCACAACTCATTCAACAACAAAACGACTCGAACAAACTCTACCTCGAATTCTTGAAAGTCCCCGACCTGAGCATGGGAGTCTACGTTTTACCTGCTGGAGGGACCGATCCCCAGTTACCGCACACGGAGGATGAGGTCTATTACGTGGTGAGCGGCAAGGCGCAGATCAAAGTCGCAGACGAAGACCGCGCGGTGCAGGCAGGCTCAATTGTGTATGTGGCGAAGAATATGGAGCATAGATTTCATGCCATTGAAGAAGAATTAACCATTTTAGTTTTCTTCGCACCAGCGGAATATGCAAATAAATAAATTTACCGCGAAGAGTGCAAAGAACGCATAGATTTAAAAGGATTTCTTTGCGACCTTCGCGTGCTTAGCGGTTCAAAAGGATTTTTATGTTCAACCTCAAAACCACCCCATTTCATGAAAGAACTTCAAAACTTTGCCAGCCGCAGAATTGGCGCAAGTGGGCGGGATATTTTGTCGTCGGCTCGTATGAGCATGTACTTGACAGAGAATATTGGGCAATCCGCAACTCGGCGGCGTTGATTGATGTCTCGCCGTTGATTAAGTACATCATCAAAGGCAAAGATGCAGCGAGCTTATTGCATCGTGTGACGACAAGAGACATTCACAAAATGAAAGTAGGGCAAGTCGCTTACACAGGCTGGTGTGACGAAGACGGCAAGATGATTGACGATGGTACGGTCTCACGGCTGGATGAAACGACTTTCCGTTTAACTGCCGCAGAACCAAATTTACGTTGGATATCTATGAATGCTGTGGGCATGGAAGTAGATATTACAGAGGTCACAGACGATGTGGCGGCATTAAGTTTTCAAGGTCCAAACACAAGAAAGGTTTTAAATAAAGTCACTGAAACGCCAGTGGATGAGCTGAAATATTTCCGCATGATGAAAAACAAGATCAACGGCGCGGAAGTCACGATTTCACGTACGGGCTACACTGGCGATCTCGGTTATGAAATTTGGATGGATGCAAAAGATGCAGTCAAAATATGGGACGCGTTAATGGAAGCAGGCGCGGATTATGGCATCACGCCCGTCGGTATTCTCGCCATGGACATGGCGCGCGTGGAAGCAGGTTTATTTATGCTCGATGTAGATTACATCTCTTCAACTCACGCATGGATTGAGCCGCAAAAATCATCGCCTTATGAACTAGGTCTCGATTGGACAGTGGCGCTTGATAAGCAAGGTTATTTTGTGGGTCGGCGTGCGTTGGAAAAAGAAAAACGTGAAGGTCCAGTATGGAAAATGATGGGTCTCGAAGTGGATTGGGTTGGAATGGAAAATATTTTCAAGCAAGTCGGCTTGCCGCCGCAAATCCCTGGCATGGCAGTTCGTGGAAGTTTGCCGATATTCGTTGGCAATGTGCAAGTTGGATATGCTTCCACGTCAACATGGTCACCGTTGTTGAAAAAATATATTGCATTGGCACACTTGCAAAAACCATATTTTGAAATCGGCACGGATGTAAGAATGGAAATCACGGTTGAGCATCACCGCCAACACGCGCCCGCCAAAGTGGTCAAGTTGCCGTTTTATGAACCTGCGTGGAAAAAGAAATAACGACCGCCGACCGCAGACGACCGACGATTGAACTCGCGGTCTGCGGTCAATCAAAGGACTTATTCATGACATCTAATCAATACGACGCAATTATCATCGGCGGTGGGCATAACGGGCTGGTCGCCGCGGCATATTTAGCACGGGCAGGCAAAAAGGTTGTCGTGCTTGAGCGCAGACATATCGTCGGTGGGGCGGCGGTGACCGAGGAAATTTTCCCCGGTTATAAATTTACCGAGTTTTCGTATGTGGTGAGTTTGTTACGTCCCGAGATCATCCGTGACTTGGAACTTCCCAAACACGGACTCAAAATCTTGCCACTGCCCAGCACATTTACGCCAATGGAAAACGGCGACTACCTCGCCGCGTGGGATGACCACGACCTGACCCGCCGCGAGATTTATCGTCATTCGCCGCTGGACGCGGAAGCCTATGATGAATATTCCCGCGTCA
>CAYPCK010000308.1:0-3841 GCA_964409185.1 uncultured Anaerolinea sp.
TCGCGTCCACGAAAGTTGGTTTGCATTGCTTTACTCCTTTGGAATTTAATTATTTGATTAGTGATGGAAGGATCGCATAGAACTCCGTCGCTTTGACCATATCTTCCAGCGAAACGGAATCGTTGACCGTGTGCGCGGTCGCTTCGTCGCCGGGACCGAATCCGATCGACGGGATGCCTGCCTTGCCCGCCCAGTAGATTCCATTGGTGGAGAAGTTCCACTTGCCGGGCTCCGCGTCGGGGAGACCGATTCGCTTGCGGGCGGTTTGACCAGCCTGAACCAGGGGATGATCCGCATCCAATGCCCAGGCGGGGAAGTATTTGTCAACCGGGAAGACGAATCCCGTGTAAGACGGCTCATCGTAGAAAAGTTCCTCGAGTTTGACGGTGTCTTTGAACTCGGCGGGTATCAACGCCTCGACCTGCGCCCGAACCTGTTCCTTCGTTTCACCGAACGTCATTCTGCGATCGATGAAGATGACCGCCTCATCGGGCACGGCATTGATGGAGGGCGTCTTGACATGCATGTCGCTGACGGTGATCTTGCCATGACCCAAAAATTCGTGATCGCCGAGTTGCGGTTCGAGATCGCGGATGCCCGCAATGACCGGGAGTAATTTGTAAATGGCGTTATCGCCGAGGTGATTCGAGGCGGCGTGCGCGCTTCGCCCTTTCGAGGTGATCTTCATTTCAAGCCGTCCCTTGTGACCGCGATACGTGAGCATCCGCGTCGGTTCGCCGATGACGACAAAGTCAGGTTTGACGCCGGGATCCACTTCGACGAACGTGTTGGGCGCAATGCCATCACACCACTCTTCCATGTTGCCGAAGTAATACGCGGTCCAGCCGTCGAGCAAACCGAGATCGCGCGCCATCGCCAGACCGTAGATCATGCCGGGCGTGGAGCCTTTCTCGTCGCACGCGCCGCGCGCATACAGGATGCCATTTTCGATCTTGCCTTTGAACGGGTCCCACTTCCATTCATGCGGGTCGCCCACCCCGACCGTGTCAATGTGCGAGTCGTAGACGATGACGCGCTTGCCGTTGCCGATTCGTCCGATGGTATTTCCCATCTTGTCGAAGCGGACTTCGTCGAAGCCGAGTTTCTTCATCTCGGCTTGCACGCGCTCGCCGACGGGCCCGATCTTCGAATCCATGCTGGGGATCTCGCAGATCTCGAGCATGAATTGGATCAATTCCTCACGAGAGGCGTTCACTTTGCTTTGAATTTCCTTTAGTTTATCTGTCATGGTTACTCCTTTTCCTGCCGCAGAGTCACAGAGACGCAGAGATTCATATTTCTCTCCTTGCGGCTCAGCGATCTTGCGGCTGCCATCATTGGGTGAGAATAAATCGCTTTACTCCGTCCTTGACCAAACGCGAATTGAAGTTAATCAATAGCCCAACCCGCTTATTGGTAATACGAAGATAGGTCAGGATTTGCGCTTCAAATACAGGATCAAACCGCTCCACGCTTTTGATCTCGACAAGTACAAGGTCATTGATCAACATGTCGGGTTTATATTCACCGATTGTTTGACCTCGATAGACAACGGGAACTTTGAACTGCCTTGCCACTTGAAGCCCGTCAAAATTGCACTCAATATCCAGTGCTTCTTCATAAACATTTTCCAATAGCCCCGGACCGAGTTCACGATGAACTGCGATAGCGCATTTGATAATTCGTTCCGTAACGGCATTCTCAGGCATATCCGACGGGATGAATTTAACAGGAAAACGTGAACCGACCATGACACTATCCTCCAGAAAATTAAAACCCTCTGCGCCTCCGCGTCTCTGCAGCAAAGCTAGGAACTTCCCACCCGGCGGTTGACATGGAAGTGGAAGTACCCCGGTATGAAATAACTCACCGAAAAATCGACCACAGTATTCTTATTATCGTATAACTGCGACTCGAACTTCAACAACACATCATCGCGCTGGATCTCCAGCGGTTTGGCGACCTCCGGCGAGGCATTGGTCGCGCCGATCACCGCGCGGGAGATGGTCAACTTATCGCCGCGATTTAGTAAAAAGTCCAGCACCGAACCGTGGAAGTTCTTGGGCAGGTCGGAGGGTTTGAGGATCGCTTCGGGGAGGACGTCCACCAGAAACGCGGCAGGGCGCTGGTCGGCGCGCATCACGCGGCGGATACGCGTAAGGCGCGAGCCGACCTCCACACCCAACCTCGCCGCCGAATCCTTCTCGGCATCGAATTGCTCGATGTGCAGGTCGCTGACCGTGATCTCCAAGTTCATGCGCCGCGCCATCGTTTCGATGCTTTCGAGCACCTCCAGCCCTGCATCAATGACCGGGACCCTGCCAACCACGTACGTCCCCGATCCTTGCCGCCGCCGGATGACCCCCTGCGTTTCGAACGTGCGCATCGCTTCGCGCAGCGTGGCGCGCGACACGCCCATTTGTTTTGCGAGTTCAGGCTCCGAGATCAATCGCTGACCCGCAGGCGTCTTCGCAATCAGTTTGGCAATATCAGCCTGCAATCGCTGGAATGGGAAATTAGCCATTACGCCTCCAACACCGGAACAAAATCGAACTTGGTCACATCCACCAAACCCTTGTCTGAAATTCGCAACTCGGGGATGACCACGAGCGCGAGCAAACTCAACTGCATGTTCGGGTTGTTCAACTCGCACCCGCACATTTTGAATCCCTCCAAAATGCTTTCGGCTTTGCGCGCGACAACGTCCGCTTTTTCAGTGGACATCAAACCCGCGATTCTCAACTCGACCAAGCCGACGACTTCGCCGCCTCTCACAACCACCTGACCTCCCCCGCTTCGCGCCAACGAGTTGGCTGCCAGCGCCATGGACGCGTCATCGGTGCCGACGACGATCATGTGATGCGAATCGTGCGCCACGGTGGAGGCGACCGCGCATTTCGCGGTGAACCCAAACCCGCTCACCAGCCCCAAGGTGATTCCGCCGGTGCCTTTGTGCCGCTCGACGAGGGCGATCTTGGCGAGGTCGCGGGTGAGGTCGGCTTGGATCTCGCCGTTGACGGGTTCAAGGTTGAAGGTTAAATGTTTTGTCGGCGCTTGATTCTCGATCACACCGATGACATTGGCTTTGACCTTCAACTTGGAACTTTCAACCTTCAGCTTGAAATCCTCCACCTTCAACTTTCTCTTCAACTTCACAGAATTCTTCACCCACGCGGGATAAGAAATCTTTGGTAAATCCACGTTCCACTTTCCACGTTCTGCAATCAACTTTCCTTTCGCGATCACCGCATCGGCTTTAAAATTTTTCAAATCTTCCGTCACCACCACGTCCGCCCAGCGACCGGGGGCGATCATGCCCATGTTTTTGCTCACGCCGAAATGCTCGGCGGTGTTGATGGTCATCATTTGAATCGCGGTCATCGGCGGAAGTCCCTGTTCGATGGCGTGGCGCAGGACGCGGTCCATGTGACCTTCGCCGGTCAACGTCCCGGCATGAGAGTCATCGGTGCATAAAAGGAAATGACGCGAATCTAATTTCTTTTCGGTGATGGCTCCCACCTGTGAAGCAACATCAAACCATGCCGAACCATAACGGAGCATGGCTTTCATCCCCTGCCGCACGCGCGCCACCGCGTCTTCCAAACGCGTCCCCTCGTGATCATCCTCCGCGCCGCCCGCGACGTATCCGTGAAATGGACGCCCCAGATTAGGCGAGGCATAATGTCCGCCGATGGTTTTGCCCGCCGCGCGCGTGATGGACATCTCATCGAGCATGTTTTTGTCGCCCATGAACACGCCGGGGAAATTCATCATCTCGCCCAAGCCGATGATACCTTTCCACTTCATCGCGGTCGCTACTTCTTTCGGACCGATGCGCGCG
>CAYPCK010000309.1:0-3839 GCA_964409185.1 uncultured Anaerolinea sp.
TTTTAAAAACCTGTCAGGTCTCACTTGTAATTTTAGAATATATGTTCTATAATTGCCGCATGAACCCGCTCGACACCCTGGTCGAACTTGCCAGCCAAATGGGATTGGAACATGCCGAGGAGGCGCGCGGCGGTCGAGTAGTGGCGCCGCAGGCGCCACGTACCGAGACCAAACCCGCCTGCTTCACGCCGAAGGCTCGCCCTCCCGAAGGGCATCGAGACTATAGTGAGTTTACCGAACGGGAGAAACGCGCCGCGTTCATTCACCCGGCTCAACTTCCCAACGGAAAACAAGTCGTTTTATTGAAAACGCTTCTCTCGTCCGCCTGTGAACGGGATTGTTACTACTGTCCGTTCCGCGCGGGACGCGACTTCCGCCGCGCCACGTTCAAGCCGCAGGAATTTGCCGAATTGTTCATGAAGTTGAATCAGGCAAAGATGGCGGAAGGGATTTTTCTGAGTTCGGGCATCGCGGCGGGCGGAGCAAACACACAAAATAAAATTATTGATACCGCTGAGATACTTCGCAAGAAACTTGGTTTCCACGGCTACATGCACCTTAAGATCATGCCCGGCGCGGAAAAGGGACAAGTCGAGCGGATGATGCAACTTGCCGACCGAGTCTCGGTCAATCTCGAAGCGCCGAATACCGAGCGGCTTGCCAGGCTTGCTCCGCATAAAATTTTCATCGAGGAATTGCTCCGCCCGTTGAAATGGGTGGAGGAGATTCGACGAAGTCAGCCCGCGCATAAATTCTGGAATGGAAAATATCCCTCGACGGTGACGCAATTCGTCGCGGGCGGCGCGGACGAAAGCGATCTCGAATTGTTGACGACGACAACCTGGTTGATGAAAAACGTGCGGCTGACACGCGCATACTATTCTGCGTTTTTTCCCATTCGTGATACGCCTCTTGAAAACAAAGCCGCGGTTGACCCATTGCGCGAACACCGTTTGTATCAGGCATCGTTTCTGCTTCGAGACTACGGATTCGATTTGGAGGAAATGCCGTTTACCAAAAACGGAAACCTGCCCCTCCCCACCGACCCGAAACTGGCGTGGGCGCAACAAAATTTGAAAGAAAAGCCTCTTGAAATCAATAAAGCGGACAAGCGCGAGCTACTTCGCATCCCCGGCATTGGACTCAAAGGCGCGGAAGCGATCTTGCAAGCGCGACGCGGTGGAAAACTTCGCGACGTGACCGCGCTCCGCAAGTTGGGTATTGTGGTTGCGCGCGCCGCGCCGTTTATGCTGCTGGACGGGAAGAAACCCGCCAGTCAAATTGCGATGTTTTAGGAGAAGTGAAATGTATGGCTTGATCGGGAAGATAAAAGCGACAGAGGGACAGCGCGATGTTTTGATCGCAATATTGCTACAAGGTGTCAACGACATGCCCGGTTGCTTGAGTTATGTTGTGGCGCAAGATCCCATCGAGGCAGATGCAATTTGGGTCACCGAGGTCTGGGACAGCGTGGAAAGCCATCGCGCCTCGCTGGCGTTGCCTTCTGTTCAACAAGCCATTGCGCGCGGCAGATCGTTTATCGCTGGTTTTGGCGAGCGCTATGAAACCAAACCTGTCGGCGGTTACGGAATTTAATTTCTATAGCGCGATCCACCCGCCGCGCAAGCCCGCCCGCACGGCTTCGGTGCGGTTGGTCACACCCAATTTTGTGTAGATCGAAGAAACGTGAAATTTCACAGTGTGTTCGCTGATTCCCAATTCGACCGCGATCTGTTTGTTTGCCAATCCCCTCGAAAGTAAGTTCAACACTTCCAATTCGCGTTCTGTGAGCGGGCCGCGTTCGACAGGGTCGCTTTCTGATTTGAATAACAAGTGCGGCACGCCGACGATGAGTCCCTGCGACAAGGCGCGGATGGCGGCGGTCAAATCATCGGCGGATGAATCTGTCGGCAGGATTCCCCACACGCGGGACGAACGCTTCAACTCCTCGACGGGAGGCTGGTCATCGCTCAGGAGGAGGATACCAGCTGATGAAGGCAGAGCAAACTCAGGTCCTGAAAACGAAGCGGGCGAAGCGGGCGTGATCACCACGTCCGCTTCGTTTTCTTCATCCAGCAAATCGTTTACTACTTTGATGGTCTTATCCGATGCAAGCAAAGCCTGCAAGCCTGCGCGCAATGCGGGTGACGAGATTTTCAACAAGACGCGAATCACTTGCGTTCGCCTACCGTCACGTTGACATTTTCGGGCTTGCCGCCGCGCAACACTTCAACAACAACAGACTTGCCGACAGTGTCGCTCTTGAGCGCGGCGAAGAGATCATCGGGGTCGTTAACAGATTGACCTGCAACCGCGACAATCGTATCGCCGACGAACAAGCCGCCTTTTTGCGCGGGTCCGTTTTCCTCAAGCCACAACACGAGCAATCCGCTTTTTTGTTCGCGCTTCAGACTCTTGCGCGCGGCTTCAGGGATTTCAACAGGCTGTGTGCGCACGCCGAGATAGCCGCGCTTGACCGAGCCGTGCTTTGCGAGTTCATCTGCAATTCGCCAAGCCACTTTGAGCGGGATGGTCAACGATGAACCCGGCGTGAGACCGGATGTGTTTAGCCCCAACACCTCACCCTCCGTGTTGACGAGCGGACCGCCGGAGAAGCCGGGATACGGTGTAGTTTCAGTTTGGATGTATTCATCCAGCAAGCCGCCGCGATGCGTGCGCGCGGGTCCTGCAATGGCAGTGACGATGCCCCACGAGGCTTGCATGCCTGCGGTGTTTGGTCTTCCCAGCGCCAGCACAAGTTGACCGACTTTCACATCGTTTGAGGTCTTGGCGGGCTTCAATGCTTTTTCAGCAAGACGCAATAATGCGAGATCTGAGCCTGCATCGCGTCCCGCGACAGTTGCAGAGAGACTCTTGCCGTCAGGCAGAATCACTTTGATATCTTCGCGCGTGACGACATGATCGGCAGCGAGAACGAGATCTTCGGCATACGCGATTCCGCTGGCGGGGTAGCGCTTGCGCGCATCCACGATGACAGTGCTTGCGCCGCCTTTTTCGACGGCGGCAGTGAGGGCAGTGGAAAAATCAGAGAGGCTAAACATGTTTTACTATCATATCATGATTGAATTATTGTTCTGGCGCGGGTCGCAATGCAACCAATGGGATGACCCGCGCCGTCTTTTTTTCATAATTGGCATACCATGGGGATAGGTCGATCAGTTTTGCCCAAAGCGAAATTCGCATTTCTGACCCAACCACTTCCGCCTTTGCCTGCATTTTTCTGCTGCCAACTTCGACGATCACGTTCGGATGGCTTGTAAGATTGTGGAACCAGGCGGGGTGCGAATCAAAACCCGCATTGGACGCGGTGATGATGTAACGGCCGCCATCCATAAAATAGCCTAGCGGCGTGGTGCGGCTTTTCTTTGTTTTTCGTCCAACGGTCGTCAACAACAAAACGGGAAGATTTTGGACTTGATTGAAAAACCTGCCGCGCGTCAACCGATAAGCGGCAACATGAAAGGCAATGAATAATTTGAAAACGTTTTTCATACAACGACTCCTTTGCTCATTCGAGTATAGTCAACCAGGAATTTATTCGCATCGGTTGATCGAGTGGTTTGCATCCTAGCCGATTGGAGGAGGCGCTCGCTTGACCTTAAAGTTTTTCTTTTGAAGGATGAAACCCTTGAAAATATTCCCGTTATCGTTATACTCATGGAAACGTTTTGGCAAACAGCTTGCGAAAGGAAGATAAAATGGTTTCGATGGAAACGCTTGCGATCAAGACCGAGAACAAATTCAGGACTCTGATTACAAAACAACCGTACCAAAAAGGGGAAGTGATCTGTGATATTCCGAGGGAAAAAGTCGTCAAC
>CAYPCK010000310.1:0-3828 GCA_964409185.1 uncultured Anaerolinea sp.
CTGGTTCCCCCTAGCGGCGTTTTCCCAGCCCGCGCTGGATTCTCCCCTCTACCTCTGGAACACCGCCTCCATCACCGACGGCGAATACATCCTCCGTTTGCGCGTGACCCTGACTGACGGCTCAGCTCAGGAAGTGACCGTGCCCATCACCATCCAAAACGACGCGCCGATTCTCACTCCGTCGCCCACTTCAACGTCCACACCGGAGTTCAATGTCGGCGTCCAAATCCCGACCGCATTCCTCCTCGCCGCTTCGCCCACGCCTACGGAGGTTCCGCGCCCAACGCCGACTCCCTTGCCGCCGAACCCCGCGTCGTTGACTCAAACTACTGTTCTCGCCTCAATAGGCCGCGGAGCATTGGTCATCCTCGGCTTGTTCCTTTTCTCCGCTATCATTCTCCGCCTGCGAAACCCATAACCCGGCACCTGAATCTTGATACCTGAAACCTGAAACCTGGAACTTGAAACATGACACCTGAAACCTTTTTGCTTATCGGTCTCGGCAACCCCGGGCGCGAGTACGCCAACACCCGCCACAACTTTGGCTTCATGGTCGTTGACCGTATCGCCGTCCGCCTCAACGCGCGCGGAATGAAAGTGCAATCCAAAGCCATTGTCATGGATGCGCGGTACGAGGAACGCAAACTCCTCCTCGCCAAGCCGCAGACGTACATGAACCTGTCAGGTCAATCGGTGCAGGGGCTTGTACATTTCTACAAAATTCCCCTTGAGCATGTGATGATTCTATCCGATGATCTCGACCTGTCCTACGGCACAATTCGCATCCGCGCCTCGGGCGGACCCGGTGGTCAACGCGGATTATCGTCCATTTTGGAAAAGTTAGGCACGAAGGATGTTCCGCGTATGAGGCTTGGCATCGGGCGCCCGCCCGGTCGCATGGACCCCGCCGATTACGTCTTGCAAAACTTCTCAAAAGATGAATCTTCATTGCTCTCCGAGACTCTCGACCGCGCCGCGGATGCGGCATTAACGTTCGTAACTGACGGTCTCGAAAAAGCCATGAATCAATTCAATGGCGGCAATAAAGATTAACGACTTGAGATTCATCATCGTCATCCAGTCTCCAATCTCCAATTCTCCAATGCTCTCGATCCTCACTTCAATTCGTTCCCTCCCTCCATACCAGCGCTTGGTGAATCAAATCAAATCTGGGAAACAAATCCCTGGGCTGGGCTTGCCGCGCGCCGCGCGTCTACCTGTAATTGCAACGTTGCTTGAGGATATTCAACAGCCGATTCTCTTCATCACCGACCGCGCGGACCATGCCTTGTCGCTTTTTGATGAACTGGGATTTTGGGTCAAGTCGCCGCGCTATCATTTTGCGGAGCCGAATCCGCTCTTCTACGAACAAGCCGCCTGGGGCGTAACCACGCGCCGCGACCGTTTACAGGCGTTGACGGCGCTCTCAAAGTACCATTTACCATTTACTCAAAAACCCGAAACTCCGCCCGTGTTCGTGACCTCCGTGCGTTCGTTGATGACGCGCACGATGCCGCGGCGCGACTTCCTCAAGGCGTGCAAGAGATTATCAATCAATCAAACGATTCAACCTGACACGCTTTTGCGAAGTTGGGCGGAGATTGGATATCAGCGCGTCAACACCGTGCTTGAGCCCGGGCAATTCTCCAGCCGCGGCGGGATCCTCGACATTTGGGCGACCGCCGAAACGATGCCCGTCCGCTTGGATTTCTTTGGCGATGAAATAGAAACGATTCGAAAATTCGATCCCGCCTCACAACGGACAATTGAAAAATTGGATTCCATACTCGTCACACCTGCGCGAGAATACATTGCTCGATATTCGGAAGACGATATTCGATACTCGAACGACGATGCTCGAATATCGAATATCGAATTCTCCGAATTCCACATTCCACTGCTTCATTCACCGCCCGCAACCCTGCTCGATTACCTGCCTCAAAAAGCGGTCGTGTTGATTGACGATGTTTCGATCATCGAATCCATGGCGGAGGAAGTGGAGGCGCAGGCGGTCAAGTTCAGGCAGGAGAGTGTCAACGAAGAAACCCTTTCTGACGATTTCCCGTTGCCATACGTTCCGTGGTCTGAGTTGTATGATGGGATGGGGGGGAAGGTTTTAGAGCTGGGTTTCTCGACGAGCGACGAGAGACTGGAGACTGGAGGATTAGAGAATTTAGCGGCGTGTTTCGGGCATGATGAAAGATTCGGGGGAAGGCTTAAACCATTTATTGAATATGCGGCAGGCTTGGTCGCTAAAAAAGAATCGATCGTCATCGTGTCGCGTCAAGCGAAAAGGCTGGAAGAACTTTGGTTCGAAGCGAATCAGGCTGACCCTGAGTCCGAAGCGCCGACGTTCATTGAATCGTCCCTGTCTGAAGGATTCGCCCTCAGTCTCCAGTCTCTAGTCTCCAATCTCCAATTCTCTAATTCTCTTCACTTAATCACCGACTCCGAAGTCTTCGGCTGGGAACGCCCGCAACCCCGCGCGCGCCACCGCTCTGTTGCCGAAACGCCTGAATCCATTTACGCCGATTTGCAAGTCGGCGATTTTGTGGTGCATATTGATCACGGCGTCGGTCGCTTCGCCGGATTGGTACAGCGCGAGTTGGATAATCACGTGCGCGAGTTTCTCGCGGTGGAATACGACGGCGGCGGACAGTTGTATGTGCCTGTGCATCAAGCGGATCGGTTGACGCGTTACGTGGGCGCGGAAGGCGCGGCGCCTGCGCTCGATCGTTTAGGCGGGCAGGAGTGGCACGAGAAAAAAGGACGCGTCAAGGCGGCGGTGTTGGAAGTGGCGCAGGATATGCTGGACTTGTACGCGCGCCGCCATGTAGCGCTGGGTTATGCGTTCAGGCCCGATACCGCGTGGCAAAAAGAATTGGAAGATTCGTTCCCGTATGTGGAGACCGAAGACCAGAAACGCGCGCTCGCCGAGATCAAGCGCGATATGGAATCGCCTCGCCCGATGGATCGTTTGTTGTGCGGCGACGTGGGGTACGGCAAAACGGAAGTGGCGTTGCGCGCCGCGTTCAAAGCCGTGATGGACGGCAAGCAAGTTGCGATCCTTGTACCGACGACCGTGTTGGCGCAACAACATTATGAAACCTTTTTACAACGGCTCGCCGCGTTTCCTGTGAAAGTGGAAATGCTTTCTCGTTTTAGAACGCCGCGCGAGCAAGCCGCGATTCTGCGCGGGCTTGCGATTGGCGAAGTTGATATTGTCGTCGGCACGCATCGCTTGATCTCTGGCGATGTGCAATTCAAGGAACTCGGCCTGGTGGTCATAGACGAAGAGCAACGCTTCGGCGTCACACACAAAGAGCATCTCAAAAAACTTCGCACCGAAGTGGATGTGCTCACGCTCACCGCCACGCCGATTCCTCGCACGCTGTACATGGCGCTCACGGGCGTGCGCGATATATCCAACCTCAACACGCCGCCTGAGGAACGTCTGCCCACCGTCACGCACGTCGGTCCGTATTCGCCGAAATTGGTGCGGCAGGCGATCTTGCGCGAACTCGAACGCGGCGGGCAAATATTCTTCGTCCACAACCGCGTCCAGACAATTGACGCGATGAAGGCGCATCTCAATCAACTCGTCCCCGAAGCGAGCGTGGATGTCGGTCACGGGCAGATGCCCGAGAATCAACTATCCGAGGTGATGCACCGCTTCAACAACGGCGATACCGACATCCTGCTTTCGACGACCATCATCGAGTCGGGATTGGACATCCCGAATGCGAACACGCTCATCGTGGACCGCGCCGACACGTTCGGCTGGGCTCAACTTTATCAACTACGCGGCAGGGTCGGACGTGGGGCCGC
>CAYPCK010000311.1:0-3826 GCA_964409185.1 uncultured Anaerolinea sp.
TCGAAGCGGGTGAGGGTCAATGCTTACACCTCGCCCCTCGCGCACGCCTGCTCGGCAATCAGGTGTTCATGAGGTTTGTGTGAGACTAGAATCGTTTCTGCTCAAGAAGAATAATTGGCGCGTTAGGTTGTTAAGTTTTTATGGCTGAGCCATGCCCCGTATGATTAGATAATGGTTTGTCTCGAGTGCCTATTGGCTTGTTCATTGTAGTGATGCAAGAACCGCATACAAAAGGCGATGTTTCATATTCCATATTACCCATCCTCCACCATCCTCCAAATCGCCGGTGCGATATGGGTCAAATCCGTCATCCCGCGCGTGAATTCCTCGCGCGCGGACTTGCTCCCGATCACCAACGCAGGGACATGCGCGCCCGTGTGCTTGCGCGTGGACACATCCTCCATGTTCCCATGATCAGACGTAACCAAAATCAATAATTCCTCTTTCCACTTTCTACTTTCCACCCCCTCTTTCGTCTTTCCTCTTTCCTCTCTCAATGCTTCCATCACACCTCCCAATACGCCGTCGAACGTCTCCATCAACCCCACCGCCGTTTCCATCTGCTGTTTGTGACCGGCGTAATCGCTTGCCCAATATTCGAAGAAAGAAAAATCATAGTCCATTGCAAGCGAGATCAATTTTCTTCCCGCATCGCGTGCTCCCATCAACGGCGCATCTGGAAATCCGAGAAATGTCCGCCAGCCATCGCCGGTGAAATCTGCCGAGAGCGCGCGACCAGCGACCAAATCTTCATACTTGAAAAGCGCAAGCCCGGCGTTCGTCACTGCCAGCGGAATGGACGAGTACAGCCGCTTGCCCGAATCGATCCCATGAAAATAACGCGGAGGGTACGCGTTGAGCAGCGCGGCTTTCTTCCCTGCCGCGACGCATTTTGAAAATATCGTCTCGCCGTTCAAATACGCGGCGACTTCGGGATTCGGTTTCGGTCCGTAGTGATAACCGAGTTCGGCGGAAATATTTTTCCCGGTCAACAGCATCGCCTGCCCCGTCGCGGACTGCGGCAACCCGTCCACGCCCACCGCAGGATCAATCGCGATCAGCGAAGCGTGCTTCCCGTCGAACGGCGCGGACTCTTTCACCAGCGATCGGCCATCGAGCAGCGCGTTCAGGTTCGGCATCTTCGCCCGCGCCAACGGATTCGTTTCGGGGTTATTTTCACCCAATCCGATTCCATCCAGAAAAATAAATAGGACTTTCATATCGGGGATTATAATCTGTGCGTGCCCACAATTAACTTGAAGAAACTACAAACGCATCGCGCGCGGACGTTCAACCTGCCTCCCGCCAGGAGACTCACCTCTCCCGCCTCCGCGTTGAAATTCGTCGAGGCGCGCGGCTTCGTGTATTTTTGGCCCATCAAAGGCGTTGACCTGCCAAGTTTATGGACAGCCGTTGCCGGTAATCGTCCCGTTGCTGACAAGCACGACGACCCCGGTCATATCACGTGGGGCTGGAAAGATGGCGCGCTCGCCAAAAAGATATGGTATTACGCAAAGATTCTACGCAAAAAAGCGACGATGATCTCGCTCGAGGTCGCGCCGTATTTTTACGCGCTCTCTGAAAATTACGGCTCTCCCGATGAAGATTATTTGCTTGCATACGAAGAGGGGAGATTGACTCAATCTGCGAAGCAAGTGTACGAAACCTTGTTGAACGAAGGCGCGATGAACACGCTCGACCTTCGCAAGGCGGCGAAACTGGCGAACGCAAAAGATTCCGAGTTCAACAAAGCGCTGGAAGTTTTGCAAGCGGATTTCAAAATTCTGCCCGTCGGCGTCGCGCAGGCTGGCGCGTGGAAATATTCGCACATCTACGAAATCGTCCCGCGCCATTTTCCCAAATTGCCCGAGCAAGCGCGCAGAATCGGCGAAGGCGCGGCGCGGATGAAGTTGCTCGAACTCTACTTTGAATCTGTCGGCGCGGCGACCGAATCCGACGCGGCAAAATTATTCGGCTGGAAGAAAGAATTGCTCCCGAAGGCAATTGCCGGGTTGGTTCAAAAGAAAGTAATTCTTGAATCCGAACATCCGAAACAAAAAGGGAAGTGGTTGACTCTAAAAACGCTGGTGGGTGAGTAACGACGAACGGAGTGAAGAGCGTATCGAAACCACCGCTAACCAAGGCAATTCGTGTTCCAATATTATTCCTCGAACATGGTGGGCTCGATACGATGGCGGAAAAACCCCGCCGCCTACTCAACCACCAGCGCTTATGAAAAGGAGACCTCATGCTCGAAATCGCCATCATGATCGAAGGTCAAAACGGGCTGACGTGGGCGCGCTGGCAGAAGATCGTCAAACTCGTCGAAGAACTCGGTTTTGTCGGGCTATTTCGTTCCGACCATTTCACAAACGCCAATCCGCCTGATCTTGAATCTCTCGAACTGTGGACATCGCTCACGTGGCTGGCTACCAACACGAAGCGAATCGAATTTGGTCCGCTGGTGATGCCGTTCTCGTTTCGGCATCCCGTTCACATGGCGCGCATGGCATCGGCCGTGGACGATCTTTCCAATGGACGGTTGACACTCGGTCTCGGCGCGGGCTGGCAGGATCGCGAACACAACCTGTTCGGCTTTGACTTGCTCGATATGAAGCCGCGCTTCGATCGCTTCGAGGAAGGGATGGAGGTCGTCACGCGCTTGTTGCAAAGCGAGGAACCGGTCACGTTCGGCGGAACGTATTACCAACTGCGTGGCGCGACCCTGCTTCCGCGCCCTCAGCGCAAAGGCGGACCAAGAATTCTGGTCGGCGGCAGCGGAAAGAAAACGATGAGTCATGTTGTGAAATATGCCATCGAGTGGAATTGCAACTTCCATACCGTAAGTCAGTTTTCTAACTTGAACACGCGGCTAAGCGAAATGCTCGTCGCCGCGGGACGTAAACCCGAATCGGTGCGGCGCTCGATGATGACGGGTTGCGTCTTCGGCAAGGACGAGTCCGCGTTGCGGGAAAAAATCGCCGCCCGCAAACGCACCTACGGCGAACTGCGCGGACGCGGAATCGTCGTGGGCGACACGTCGCAGGTGCGGGAGCAACTCAAAGAGTTGGAAGAAGCGGGCTTACAGCGCGTCATGCTCCAATGGCTCGATTTGGACGACCTCGCCGGGCTCGAGTCGCTGGCGAAAGCGGTACTATAATTTCAGTGGCGCCGGTGGGAAACTTTTCCGTTCCCCCGGCGTAGAGGTAGTGAAAAAATATTTGAGGAGAATGCACCCATGAAAAACCGTTCCAACCTGTTCCTCGGCATTTTATTGATCGCCATCGGCGGATGGCTGGTCGCCACCCGGCAGATTCCCTCCCTTCGGGATTTTACCGAAAATATGACCGGCGCAACATGGACGATCGCCGCCGGCGTGTTAATCCTGCTTGTCGGGCTTATCACCGGCGCGCCCGGTATGGCGGTGCCCGCCTCCATCGTCGCGGGAGTCGGCGGAATTCTGTATTATCAAGATCAAGTCGGCGATTACGCCTCGTGGTCGTACATGTGGACGTTGATCCCCGGCTTTGTCGGCGTCGGAACGATCCTGGCGGGGTTGCTCGGCGAGAACACCGCTCGAAACATCAGCAGTGGGCTTCGCACGCTCGCCTTCAGCGCGGTCCTGTTCCTCGTCTTTGCCACCTTCCTCGGCGATATCAATTTCCTCGGCGAATATGGAGCGGCGATCCTGTTGATCCTGTTCGGCGTGTATCTTCTGGCGCGAGGCATTTATCGCGGAGGTAGAAATGAAACGGGCTAACATCTTTTGGGGAATTGCGCTCATTGTATTGGGCGGATTGTTCCTGCTTCAAACGCGCGGGATCAT
>CAYPCK010000312.1:0-3804 GCA_964409185.1 uncultured Anaerolinea sp.
CAAAACAAAGTACCCTGTTCAGGTTTCGTTGTATTTGAACAGGACCGAACTGGATGAATGCGGTTATCGCGGGTACAACATCGGCAAGAATGGCTCGGTGCTGATCACCGACCTAGTATATGGATGCTATGACCTTTGGGCATGGAGTACAGATCCCAAGAAACCCTTCCAAGTGGCGTCCGGTACTAGTTGTATCAACAACCCCGATAAATGGACGTTTCAAATTACCGAAGAAGCAATCAAGTTCGTCGGACCATAACACCGCGACAACCAAAAAAACGGGCCCTGGATTCTTCTTTCAGGGCTCGTTCTTATTCCCGCCGGGAAATGATCCCGTAGCGCGCATTCGTCAGATTCATCAGTTCGGCAACGGGCAACTTGATGTTCAATCCTCTCTGCCCTCCTGAAAGGTGCATTTGGTCAAGGTTTTTTGCAGACTCGTCTATCACCACCTGAAATCCCTTGTTCAACAAGGCAAGCGGCGAAATCCCTCCCGCCTGTAAACCCGTGATTTGCTCCGCCTCGCGTTCCGTGGGGAGATAAACCTTCTTCTCGCCAAGCAGCGCGGCGAGTAATTTCAGGTCCACACTCGATGGCGCGGGGACGAGCACGAGCAATGGTTTCTTCGGTCTGTCGCGCAGAACCACGATCGTTTTGAACACCATGGCAGGGTCAACAGTGAGGAGGCGCGCGGTTTCAAGCGCGCCATGCTTTTCCGCGGGAAGTTCATAAGCCGTATAGGGAATTTTTCGTGAATCGAGCAGGCGGGTGGCATTATTGACGGCTGCCATCGGCGATCGCTCCAGGAAATAATGATATTTACAATTGTAACTGGAACGGAAAACCCTTTCAACGCGGCGTAGTACAATACCAGACATGAAATCGGCGCAGACAGCGATCCCTTTCGAAAAACTGTTGGAGCAACTCCCGGAATCCTACACCCCATCCGAAAAGGAGTTGATCCAGCGCGCCTACCGGGCTGCCGAGGAAGGGCATCACTCGCAGAAACGCCACTCAGGAGAGCCGTATATCAATCACTGCCTTGCCGTGGCAGGCATTCTTGCCGACCTGAAGGTGCCCTCCGAAGTGATTGCCGCAGCTTTGCTCCACGATACGGTGGAGGATACATCCATCACGCTGGGCGACATCCGCAGGGATTTTGGCGACACGATCGCCATCTTAGTGGATGGTGTGACAAAGCTCACCAACCTTCCGCGGGTTTCGCGCGGCGACCAGCATGCAGAACTATCCGATTCGCACGGCGGAATGGCGGAGTCGCCCCTGCCGCCCGAAAACGGCCGCGCTCGCAAAAGAGACCTCGCCTCAGAAACCCTGCGTAAAACCTTCCTCGCCATGGGCGACGATGTCCGCGTCGTGATGATTAAACTGGCTGACCGCCTCCACAACATGCGCACCCTCGGCTTTATGCCTGAAGCTAAGCAAAAACGGATCGCCAAGGAAACCCTTGAAATCTTCGCCCCCCTCGCCAATCGCCTTGGCATCTGGCAGATCAAGTGGGAATTGGAAGACCTCGGGTTTCGATATTTGAACCCGGAAAAGTACAAGGAGATCGCCGAACAATTGCAGGAAAAACGGCCCGAGCGCGAAAAACAGATCGTGGACATCAAAGAATCCCTCACCCGCCTGCTCGAATCGAACAACATCACCGCCGAAGTCGGTGGACGACCCAAGCACATCTACTCCATCTTCAAGAAAATGACGCAAAAAGGAAAAGCCTTCGACCTCGTGCGAGACGTGCGCGCCATGCGCCTGATCGTCAAGGATGTCCCGTCCTGTTACGCGGCGCTCGGCGTGATCCACACCACTTGGCGGCCCATCCCCGGCGAATTCGATGACTACATCGCCGCGCCCAAGGAAAACTTTTATCAATCACTCCACACTGCTGTCATTTACGACGATGGCCGCCCGCTCGAGATCCAAATTCGCACCCTGGAGATGCACCAAAACGCGGAGTACGGCATTGCCGCGCACTGGAAATATAAAGAAGGCGCGAAACGAGACAAGAACTACGAACAACGCATCAACTGGCTTCGCAACATGATGGAGTGGAAGACCGACGTCCACGACGCGACAGAATTCATCGAAAGCATGAAATCGGATGTGTTCCAGGATCGTGTGTACGTTTTCACCCCGCGCGGCGACATTTACGACCTTGCCGCCGGGTCAACCCCAATTGATTTTGCCTACCACGTCCACACCGACATTGGCCACCGATGCCGCGGCGCGCGAGTGAACGGGAAACTTGTCCCCCTGCAACAGGAATTGAAGACGGGCGACCAGGTCGAAATTTTGACCGCGAAGCGAGGCGGTCCCAGTCGGGATTGGTTGAATCAGAATCTCGGTCTGGTCAAAACCCAGCGCGCCAGATCCAAGATCAAAGCCTGGTTCAAAAAACAGGAGGACGAGCAGAATCTTTCACAAGGGCGCGCAGCGCTGGAGCGCGAACTGAGCCGGCTTGGGGTTCCCGAAATGAATTTTGAAAAGATGGCGCGCGAACTGGGCTATAAAGTTCCCGAGGATATGTTCATTTCACTCGGCAACGGCGATCTCTCGCTTGGCAAGGTCATTCAGCAACTCGAGGAGACCGAAGAGACAGCGGATATTCTGACAGCGACGACCGCATCAGAGACCGTTGCTTCACCGGATGCGATTCAAGTGGTGGGCTTGAAAGGATTGCTTTGGCAGATGGCAAAATGCTGCGCGCCCATGCCGGGCGATCAGATCGTCGGTTACATCACGCGCGGTCGCGGCGCTACGATTCACCGTCAGGATTGCCCGAACATTTTGCACCGCGAAGACACCGAGCGGCTGGTGCAGGTGGACTGGGGTACCGCGCAAAGAACCTATTCGGTGCCGGTCACCGTAAAAGCGTATGATCGCGAGGGCTTGCTGGGGGATATTTCCACGTTACTTAAAGGCGAAGGGGTCAATATCGGAAACGTATCGGTCAGTTACAACCGCAGTGTCGCAGATTTGAGGCTGGTCGTTGACGTTCGCGATCTCGAACAATTGAGTCGCGTGCTGACGCGAATCGAAAGCGTGCCAAATGTACTGGAAGCGCAAAGGACAAAACCGGGGTGAGGTGATTTACGATTTGCGATTTGCTATTTCAGATTACGATTGCAATTCTTTGAAAAGCCAAGACCAAGTATAATGTCGCCGCTTACCTATGAGCCTGCTCAGTGTCCGTGAAGCGCGCGAGCAAATTCTCGCCCGCTTTCGTCCGGTTACAACCCAGTCTCTGCCGCTGACAGAGTGTTTGAACCGCGTGCTTGCACGGGATGTTCACGCATCAGATGATTTGCCGCCCTTCGACAACTCATCCATGGATGGATTTGCCGTCCGCTCGATGGATATACAGGACGCCACCCCCGCTTCCCCTCGCACCTTGCGCGTGGTCGCAGACATCCCAGCCGGCTCGCCCCCGACGATTTCCCTCGCCCCGGGTGAAGCCGCGCGGATCATGACCGGCGCGCCGATTCCGAATGGCGCAGACGCCGTTGTCCCTGTCGAAGATACTGATTTTCAAAATCGCGACGCCGGCACACCGCCGCCGCCTGTGGTAACCGTGTTCAAAGCCGCAACCTCTGGCGCGAACATCCGACCTCGCGGCATGGATGTTCGCGCCGGTGAAACTGTCCTTCGTCGGGGGCGGGCGCTGAAACCCCAAGACGTCGCCCTACTCGCTTCACTGGGATTTTCAAACGCCGAGGTGCTCCGCAAACCGCGCGCGGCGCTCTTCTCATCGGGCGATGAACTGCTCGATGTACGCCAAGTGGGTCA
>CAYPCK010000313.1:0-3373 GCA_964409185.1 uncultured Anaerolinea sp.
GTGAGAATTTCGGCTTGATGGCGAAACAGTTCGCGAATCGAAAAGCCGACCGCGCCGCTGGAACGAATATCTTCGGTGCCGTTGAGTTGTTCTTCGATGAAACCGAAGTATTGCGCTTCGGCTTCGCGC
This sequence comes from uncultured Anaerolinea sp., assembly GCA_964409185.1. Lineage (GTDB taxonomy): Bacteria > Chloroflexota > Anaerolineae > Anaerolineales > Villigracilaceae > Defluviilinea. The sequence goes on from CAYPCK010000313.1 coordinate 130, forward strand.
CGCGCTTTCTGATGCGGGACGGCGATATCCTTGACTTTGCCGAGAATGATGATGGTGAGGAACGAGTAGACCGTGAATGCCAGTCCCGCGCGCCAATCCTCGATGAGGAGAGCGACAAGGATGCCGATGAGGAGCAGTCCATTGGCGATGAGGTTCAAGGCGAATTGCGAAAAGAATGTTGCGAGTTCGGTCACGTCGCCGTCAATGCGTTCGATGAGTTCGCCGGGCGTGTGGTCGTTATGAAACTTCATGTCGAGGTGCAATGCATGTTCCGCAAGTTCGGCGCGGAGGGCGTTGGTGGCTGTCCATGCGACGTTTTCGCCCAGATAGGTAACCCCAATGGCGACGACTTGTTGAATCAGCGCGATACTGATGAAGGCGAGCGCGGTCCACGTGAGGGTTTGCAAGGCTTCACCCGCAAGAGCGGAATCGATGAATCGGCGCATGATCTGAGGAGCAAAGATGCGAAGCCCGATGCTGCCGAAGAGTAACGCGGCGAGCAAAGAGAACCGTCCGCGCTGAGGGCGGATGTGGTCGGCGAGCAGGTGATAGTAAGCAGAGAAAGAGAGGTTCATGGTGTGTTCCGTATTGCGTAATTGGTAAGTGGTAATTCTCGGTGGGAGAATTGGAGAATTAGCGATTGGTGATTGGCGGTGGTCGAGTAGTCCCGCTGGTTGTCGTGGGGGCGGATCGAGACAACGTAACAAAAAAGCCACGATGCGAAGCGCACCGTGGCTGAAACGACACAGAGTCTGACCTAAGGATGGTCAGTGGGCGCACTTCGAGAAGGGATATGGAATTGGTTGGATGTGAGTTTCAGTCTCAGCATGAGAAGCGCGCTCCTTTCTTTGGAATTTACTTGCGTGCGGAGTTTACATGAGAGGGGGATAAGTTGTCAAGTAGCAATACGTCAACTTCCCTTCCTCTCGATCTTTGCCCAGGTGTCTTTCAAATTCACTGTCAAATTAAATACAGGTCTTACGGGGGTCGAATCTTTGTCCACGCAGAAATATCCCAGCCGCTCGAACTGATAGCGCGAACCAGCCTCAGGCGACGCGAGAGACGGCTCGACAAAGCCTTTGAGATTTTCCAACGAGTTCGGGTTTAGACAATTCAAGAATCCCTCTTCGCCTTCTTCGGGATTTTCCTTCAAGAAGAGTCGGTCGTACATGCGGATTTCCGCTTCTTTCGCATGTGCGGCGGATACCCAATGGATGGTGGATTTCACCTTCCTGCCGTCGGGCGAATCTCCGCCGCGCGTGGATGGGTCGTACGTGGCGTGGACTTCGATCACCTCACCTGCAGCGTTCTTCACTACATGCGTGCATTTGATGAAGTACGCATACCGCAAACGAACTTCGTTGCCGGGATACAAACGATAATATTTCGGCGGCGGATCCTCGCGGAAGTCATCCTGCTCGATGTAAATGACTTTCGAGAATGGAACGTTGCGCGTCCCCGCGTTCGAGTCTTCGGGGTTGTTGACCGCGTCCATCTCCTCGACCAAATCTTCGGGGTAATTGTCGATCACTACCTTAAGCGGACGAATGACAGCCATCCTGCGAAGCGACGTCTTGTTTAGGTCTTCGCGCACACAAGCCTCTAGCAACGAAACATCGCTGACGCTATAATTTTTCGCCACTCCGACTCGCCGAATAAAATCGAGAATCGCTTCTGCGGTGTAGCCGCGCCGGCGCATGGCGCGCAACGTGGGCATGCGCGGATCGTCCCAGCCGCTGACATGTTTCTCTTCCACGAGACGGCGCAGTTTACGCTTGCTCATCACTGTATAGGTCATGTTCAAGCGCGCAAACTCGATCTGCCTCGGTTTGAACACATCGAGTTGATCCAAAAACCACTCATACAGCGGACGATGATCCTCGTACTCGAGCGAACACAACGAATGCGTGATACCTTCCATCGAGTCGTTTTGTCCGTGCGACCAGTCGTACAGAGGATAAATTTTCCACTTGTCGCCTGAACGATGATGCGGAGTGTGAAGGATACGATACATGGCTGGGTCGCGCATGTTGATGTTCGGATGCGCCATGTTAATCTTGGCGCGCAGGATGCGCGAACCATCGGGAAACTCGCCGTTTTTCATGCGTTCGAGCAAATCCATATTCTCTTCCACGTCGCGATCACGAAACGGAGAATTTATCCCGGGCTTGGTCAACGTGCCTCGATTGTTGCTCACTTCTTCGGGAGTCTGATCGTCCACGTACGCTTTGCCTGCCGCCACAAGTTTCTGCGCCCATTCGTACAGTAAATCAAAATAATCCGACGCAAACGTCACCTTCGCCCATTCGATGCCGAGCCAGCGCGCGTCTTCTTCAATCGCCTCCACAAACTCGGTTTCTTCTTTCGTGGGGTTCGTATCGTCGAAGCGCAAGATCAACTCGCCGTTATTTTCTTTTGCGACGAGATAATCAATCATGAACGCCTTTACGTGCCCGATATGCAAATAGCCGTTCGGCTCGGGTGGCAGGCGCGTACGGACATAATTAAATCGCCCATTCTTCAAGTCTTCCTTGACGGCTTCACGGATGAAGTCGGTCGGGGTGGTTTCTTCAGGACTCATGCTTGGTCTCTTCTCTTGGATGAATTTCTCGCTTCGATCGCCGTTCCGCCTGATTCGGCTTGGGGAACATTCCTCACGCGAAAGGCGTCGGTCAATTATAACAAACGCTGTCAGGCTGTCTCGCGCTCGGAAACGGACCCGCGACAAACGGTATGACGACCGCGACATAATTCAAGCGTATAATTCCTCCCGGAGGCCAACATGACAGAAACTACAGAAAAAAATGAAAAATTCCTCGGCGCATACTTCGACCGCGACTCGGTCCTGCGCCTGTCGCGCGGAGCGGACACCCTCTCGTGGGTGACGCTCGCGTCCTACGGCATCACCTGGCTTTTCCAAGTCATGCTTTTTATGTCGCAATATGTCAACGGCATGATGGGTGACAAGGGTATGTCGTTCTTGATGGGGTTCAACATGTTCTCCCCTTACCTGACGCAATTGCTCCCCGGTATATTCTACTTCTTTGGCTTGCAGGCAATTTCGAAAGGGATGTTGATCATGCTAGACCTGGAAGACAATACGCGGCGTGGCGCGCGAAAATAACGCCTGAAAATCAGGCTTGCCCGAACCCTGCCTGCCATGCTACAATACCGCCCGCTGGAATTTTGGTGGGGGCTCGTCTAATGGCAGGACGGCTGACTCTGGATCAGCTAGTAGTGGTTC
>CAYPCK010000313.1:3383-3766 GCA_964409185.1 uncultured Anaerolinea sp.
ATCGGGAGCCTCTTTTCATTACAGAGCAGAGGAGTTTCGCAAAGGATAAATTAATCCAAATCTGCGAAACTTTAGGGTACAGTCGGGGTTTGCGGTCTAAGAGTAAAAGAAGGAGTTGAAGTCATGTCTGGAGAAACTATTAATACTGAGGTCGCAACCTCATTTTATGAAGGTCCCCGTGTGGAAAAAGGTTTGATCGATTTGGGGTCTGGCATTCCCTACGGTGTGGAAAAAGTGACCAATCCTTCTGTCGGGATCGGTGGCGTGTACGGCACGTGGGGCGATAGTTACGATAACGATTCGCTCCCGATGTTCATTGAACGGCGATTGGGTCACCCCCTGCCGGCGGATGAAAAGTTGAATTTATCCGAGCTGGGCTTCCG
>CAYPCK010000314.1:0-3763 GCA_964409185.1 uncultured Anaerolinea sp.
GCCTCGGACGAAATTGCGACGATCGTATATCTTTCGCAAAAATTAGGAAAGCCTTTATTGACCGAAGGTCCCGCAGGCGTGGGGAAAACCGAATTGGCGAAAGCAATCGCAGGGGCGACAGGGCGCGAATTGATCCGCTTGCAGTGCTACGAAGGGTTAGACGAGTCGAAGGCATTGTACGAATGGGAATACTCGAAGCAATTGCTGTACACCCAACTCTTGCGCGACAAGTTGAACGACACGCTCGGCAAAGCCGAATCCCTTACCGAAGCGGCTGATAAACTCGCGAATGAGGAAGATGTCTTCTTCTCCGAACGATTTCTCCTGCAACGTCCATTGTTGAAGGCGATCCTGAGCGAGCAACCGTCCGTGCTGTTGATTGACGAGATTGACCGCGCCGATGCGGAGTTCGAAGCCTTTTTGCTCGAAGTGCTGAGCGACTTTCAAGTCTCCGTGCCTGAGTTGGGAACGTTGACCGCGAAGCACCGCCCGTTCGTCATTCTCACCTCTAACAACACGCGCGAACTTTCGGAAGCGTTGAAGCGCCGATGCTTGTATCTTTTCATTGATTACCCAACGTTGCAAGAGGAGATGGCAGTCGTGCGATTGAAAGTGCCAGACTTGAATCCCAAACTGGCGCAGCAAGCCGTAGAATTCGTGCAACGCCTCCGCAAAGCGGACATGCGCAAGTCACCCTCCATCAGCGAGACGTTGGATTGGGCGAACGCATTGGTCGCGTTGAACGCCTCCAATTTGGATAAAGACACGCTGGAGGATACGATCTCTGTCTTGTTGAAACACGAGACGGATCTGCAAAAGGCAAAAAAGCAATACATCAATCCGCCGCCCCCACCGAAGCCGAGACCCGATGAGTTTGGAAAGTTTTCAGGAAATTAAAGGCAAAATCACTAACCGCGAAGAGCGCAAAGGGCGCGAAGGTTTTTAAAGATTTTCTTGGCGCGCCTCGCGCGCTTTGCGGTTCAAACGAGCTCTGATCATGGAATCCCGCATTCTTCAACTCATTTCAGCCTTGCGCGCGAGCGGGGCGCGCGTGTCGCTGGCAGAATCTGCGGATGCGTTCTCCGCGGTGGACATCATGGGGATTCAAGACCGCGAAGAGTTTCGTTTATCGTTGCGCGCCACGCTCGTGAAGGACCTCAAAGACCTTCCAGTATTCGATACATTGTTCCCATTGTTCTTCGGAACAGGCGCGCCGCCGATGATGGGAGGAAATCCATCGGAGGATATGACGCCCGAAGAAGCGCAGATGCTGGCGGACGCGATGCGGCAGTTCGGGGAGAATCTTCGTCAGCGCATGCAAAGGCTGATGAACGGCGAACAACTGTCCCGCGCGGAGCTGGAAGCGTTGGGTCGAATGGTCGGGCTGAATCAAGTGGACGACCTCCGTTATCAAAATTGGATGGCGCAACGCATGATGCGCGCGCTGGCATATCCCGAGGTGCGCGAGGCGCTGAAAGAGTTGATGGAACAACTCCAGCAGATGGGCATGAGCCGCGATCGTGTTGAACAAATGCGCAACATGATCCAGGAAAATCTGCAAGGCATGCGCGAACAGATCGAACAGTTCGCGGGCGAACGCATCGCCGAGAATTTGAGCGAACGCCCACGCGGCGAAGGCGTGGATAATTTGATGAACCGCCCGTTTCAGGCGCTGAGCGACACCGATAAAAAAGCGTTACAAAATGAAGTGAAGCGGCTTGCCGCCGCGCTGCGCACGCGCATCGCCCTGCGGCAAAAACGGATGAAGAGCGGGCAACTCGACCCGAAGGCCACGATCCGCGCGAACCTCAAATATCACGGCGTGCCGATGGAGATCAAACACAAAGACCGCGTGCGCAAACCGAAGATCGTGGTGATCTGCGATATCAGCACCTCGATGAGGTTTTGTTCCGAGTTGATGTTGAGTTTTCTGTTCGCGTTGCAGGGACAAGTGCGTAAGACGCACGCCTTTGCGTTCATTGACCATCTCGAGTCGATCTCGGAGGATTTCAGCGGTTCAAATGCGGACGAGGCGATCCAGTCCGTGTTGTGGCGAATGCCCAGCGGAAGTTACAACACCGACCTCGGCTGGTCGCTCAACGATTTTCAAAACGAATACATGGATACGTTGAACAGCGGGACGACCCTGATCATCGTCGGCGATGGGCGCAACAATTATTACGATCCGCGCCTCGACATTTTTGCGACAATGACCCGCCGCGCCGCGCGCACGATCTGGCTGAATCCCGAACCTCCATACCTATGGCACGGGGACAGCGACATGCCCAAGTACGCGCCGTTGTGTAATAACGTGCTGAAGGTCGGCAATTTGAAAGAATTGGCAAGCGCAGTGGATTCATTATTGGCGGGGTAAAGGTCGTATAATCGCCGCATGGCAAAAGCAAGCAAACGCAAACAACCAGCCAACGAAACCTCACAACTCTACGAAATACTCGCCCGCGCGAACCAGATCGCCAGCACCACCGAACTGGACGAGCTCCTCGACCAAATGCTCGACCTCATCATCGAGGTCTGCGGCGGCAATGCTGGCACGCTCTACCTGCTTGACTCACAGCATGACGAATTGGTCTTCAAAGTCATACGGGGACCCAACAGCGATCACAGTTTGATCGGCAGGCGCATCAAAACGAACGCGGGCATCGCAGGCGCGACGATGGCACAGCAAGATCCTCTCGTAATCGAAGACCTCGCGAACGATCCGCGCTGGCAAAAAGTGTCGCGCAGTTCAGAGGGGTTACGCAACGTCATCTCCACTCCCCTGCTCTTGCGCGGCAAGCCCATCGGCGTTGTGCAAGTCTTCAATTATTCTCACACCCCGTTACAGATCGTCCAGATGCTCGGCGCGCGCATGGCATCCGAGATCGAAAAAGCGATGCTCTTGGAAGCCAGCCGGCAACGGACGGCGCGACTCGAAGCGTTGATTGACATCATCGGGATTATCGGTTCAAACCTCGACCGCGACCTGGTTCTCCATCTCATCGTCCGCTACGCCCGCGACCTGCTTCACGCCGAACACGCCTCGCTATTCTTGATTGACGAAGAGCAGAACGACATCGTTTTGCACATCTCATCGAGCGAGTCGAAGGTCCCCGCATTGCGCGTCCCACGCGGACAGGGAATCATCGGCGCCGCCATCGAAAGCGGCGACATCATCTTTGTGTCAAATGTCCATGAAGATGAGCGGCATTACAAAGATGCAGAACCCATCACTGGAATTACAACCACGTCGCTGATCGCCGTTCCGCTTATCACGCAAGCGGTTCAACTCGGACAGGAACTGGGGTCCGCCCAGCCGCAGATCATCGGCGGGCTTGAAGCCATCAACCGCGTCGAAGGATACTTCACCAAAGAGGATGCCGATTTACTGCAAACGCTCGCCACCCAAGCCGCGACGGTGTTCCAGATCGCCAAACTCTACGGCGACGCGAACGAACTCTTCCTCGATACGATTCAAGCCATGGTCGCGTCCATTGACGCGAAAGACCCATACACGAACGGACATTCACAACGCGTCAGCGAATTTTCGGTTGCCGTCGGCAAACAAATGAATCTGCCCCCCGAAATACTTCATCAATTGCGAATCGGCGCGTTATTGCATGATATCGGCAAGATCGGCATTCCCGACACCATCCTCAGCAAACCCGGTCACCTGACCGACGATGAGATCAACACGATGAAGCAACATCCCGCCATCGGCGCGGGGATCGGCTACCGGTTGCGCCCGTGAGCCGGATCTCGTTGA
>CAYPCK010000315.1:0-3763 GCA_964409185.1 uncultured Anaerolinea sp.
GGGCTGGCTCCTGGCCCGAGTTCGATAAGATTATGGGACCTGCCATCCAGGGTGTCTTGACCGGTGCAACCACCGTCGACGACTTTGCCGCCACTATCTGCGACGAAGCCAACAAAGCCTTTAACCAATAAAGTTGCATTTGTATTTGGTGGGGCAGGCAAGGTCCGCCTGCCCCACTTTTGCAGGTTACTAAGAAATCTCCAAGCTTCAAAACGATTTGTGGTTTCGAGATTTTTTTGTATCGCGCTCTGAAGTCCTCATTCACGGAGATGAGAATATGACCGATCAATCACGGATAGACGCTCAGACAGATCTGGTTCTTCGCCTCCATATGATATGGCGCGTCCTGTTCGCTATTCTGGCAGCGGGCGGCCTCGTCAGGGTCTGGATGGGACAACCCGAAATGGCGCTCTGGCAAAAAGCGTTGTTGACCATTGCCGCCGGCGCCGCGTCTGTATTCAGCGCGATCGGCGCGTACCATATCTCCAAGCGTAGCCATGGCGGGCGCATGACCTCCCTCGTAATCGATTATCTTGGTTTCGTCGCCTGTTTTGTTTTTGCATTGAACATCGGCGGGTTCTTTATAGGTATCGATGCGCTGGGTGAGACCTTTGCAAAGGGCATTCCCTACCTCGGCATCACTGCCCTCGGTTATTTCCTTGGCATATTGGAAGAATATTTCCCAGGCAAAAATAACTCGTCTGAGACCAGCCTAAAAGTCGTCAGCCGCTGGGTGATGATCGGCGGATTCGTTCTTTTCCTCTGGCAGGTGGATGCGGTCAACGGCGCGATCTACTTCCTTGGCAAACTCGCCCAACCCAGCGGACTTATGGCAGTTGCCGGGCTGGTCATCTTTGGCATCTGCCTCTGGTCGATGACCCGCCCGAATGTTTCCCTTGCTTTGAATGCCAAGACCAGGCACGAACAGATCGTCAATGGCTGGCTTTTTCTCTCCCCGAATCTGCTCGGCTTTTTGATCTTCTTTGCCGGTCCACTCCTGCTTTCGTTTTATTTTTCATTCACAGACTCAGATGCGATCCGCCCGCCCGTTTGGATCGGTTTTGAGAATTATGCAAAACTTCTCAATATAAGGTTTGCCGTCCTCGCTTCTCCCGATCAACTCGCCCGCGAGGTGGTAGATATCAAGATCTATGACGAAGTGGGACGCTTCGTGTTTGGGAATACGGGAATCCTGTTTGCCGCCGCCGACAAATTCTTCTGGCTCGCGCTTCGCAACACCCTGACCTACGTGCTGTTCGCTGTTCCTTTGAGTGTGATCCCCGCCCTGGTCTTATCCAACATCCTCAACAGTAAACTGCCCGGCATGAAGTTCTACCGCGCCGTGTATTTTCTGCCGAGCATCGCCGCAGTGGTGGGCATCTCCCTCGTCTGGCAGTGGTTGTACAACGCGACCATTGGTTACATCAACTACTTCATCACATTGGGCATCGAGTTCTGGAATAACCTATTCAATGCGGCTGTAATCGATCCGAAGATTCAGTGGGTCTCCGACGAGAATACAGCCTTATTTGCCATCATCATCATCGCCGCCTGGCAGACGATGGGATTCAACACTGTGCTTTTCCTGGCAGGCTTGCAGAACATTCCCGGCGAGTTATACGAAGCCGCCACCGTGGATGGCGCCGGTCCCTGGGCGAAGTTCTGGGGTATCACACTCCCCATGCTCGCACCGACTACATTCTACGTTGTGTCCACCACCACCATTCAAGCCATGCAGGTCTTTGAGCAGGTTTTTATCCTGATGAAACCGCCGGAGGGACCGAACAACTCCACCATCACCTTGGTCTTGTATCTGTATCGCAGCGGCTTCCAAAACTTCAAACAAGGCTACGCTTCTGCGATTGCGTGGATCCTCTTTATCGTCATCTTCGGACTGACGTTGATTCAATTCCAGCGCCAGCGCCGCTCCAGCATCTACGAAAGCTAGGAGGAGACAGGCATGAAAATCCAATCGTATCGCGTTGTTCAGTTCCTGAGTAAATTTTCCGTTTACTTCATCCTGACTTTCTTTGCATTCATCATGTTGTTTCCCTTCGTCTACATGCTGGCGACCTCGTTCAAAATTCCGTCAGATACCTTCCGTTATCCGCCGCGTATGTTGCCGCGTGACCCTATTACCGCTCAGGTGGAGGGATACGATGAACCGCTGCCTCTGTACTACGTCGAGGTCGACGGGGTCCGCAAGGAATATGCGCTTGCCAAAAGCAATATCAAGGTCGGCACCTATGCGCCTGCGGATAATCTTGAAGCGACCGTGGAGCGTTACCTCACCGAAGTAAAACCCACGGGCGGCGTGACCAACCAACAAAAAGTCATCGTGAATGGTGAAGAGCAAAAACTCTTCGACGTGAATGTGGATGGTCAGATCATTCCCATGATTCTCGTCAGCCAAACCACCGTCGGTGAATTCGTTGACCCGCAGAATCCGGAAACCAAGGTGTATCAAAACGTGCGTTTGAGCGAACCGGTCGAGACCTTTGGCGGGCATCCTGAAAACTATAAAGAAGTCATCGAGTTGAATAACCTTGGTCGCGCGTTGAGCAATACCGCGCTGGTTACGGTATTGGTGGTGTTGGGGCAGTTGGCAACATCCATCTTCGGCGGGTACGCCTTTGCGCGCCTGAAATTCCCCGGGCGTGACACGGTCTTTGTCTTTTACCTTGGTACCATCATGATCCCCTTTGTGATGCTCATCGTTCCGCTCTATCAGCTGATGGTGCTGATCGGCTGGACGGACCGCCTCGCCGCGCTCATTATTCCGTGGATATTCACCGCCTACGGCACCTTTCTGATGCGCCAGCATTTCATCACCTTCCCCAAAGAAATTGAAGAAGCCGCGTTGTTGGACGGCGCCTCACGCCTGCAAATTCTCAAAGACATCATCATCCCTGCCAGTGTTCCCGCACTGGCAACCCAGGCTACCTTTACGTTTCTCTATGCGTGGAATTCCTTTATCTGGCCCCTTGTTATCATCAACGTTGGTAACGAGAAGAATCACGTGCTGACGTTGGCGCTCAACGTGCTGCGCGGACGCGCCTCTGATACGCCGAACCTTATCCTTGCGGGCGCAGCAATCGCCGTCGTCCCGCCGTTGGTTGTCTTCATCCTCGGTCAGCGCTTCTTTGTGGAGAGTGTGGCAGGCAGCGGCGTCAAAGGATAATCTCATGCAACCGTACGTGCTTCATAACCCGCACCTTGAAGGCGAAGCCTTCTTGTGGGAAGCGGGCTCGGTGGGTGTGATGCTTTCGCATGGGTACACCGCCACCACCGCTGAAGTACGTGTATTCGCCAAACGTCTGCACGAAAAAGGCTACAGCGTAGCCGGACCCTTACTGGCAGGGCATGGCACCCGTCCCGAAGACCTGAACCGCGTCACCTGGCAGGATTGGGTCGAAAGCGGAGAAAAAGTCTACGAGCAGTTGAAGTCGCGCTGTGAGCATGTCATCCTTGGCGGCGAATCGATGGGCGGGCTGGTCGCTTTGTATTTGGCTGGCAGGCATCCCGAAGTGCGAGGCGTGATGCTGTATGCGCCTGCCATCAAGTTGACCATTTCCACAGCGGATAAAGTCAAGCTTTACCTCGGTTCGTCTTTTATGCCGTTTGCCAAACGCGAGGCGATGGATGCTTCGGATAAATGGCAGGGCTATGACCCGGAACTTCCCACCAGGGGCATCGTGCAATTACTGCGCTTTCAAGACGCGGTGATAAAAATGCTGCCGAAGGTGAGTCAGCCCATCCTTGT
>CAYPCK010000316.1:0-3739 GCA_964409185.1 uncultured Anaerolinea sp.
GGGGGAGGCAGGAGGGGGTCGGGCGTGGTGGCGCGGGTCGAGTCGCTCCCACTCGCTCCGCTCGGGGACTTTGTGCGGGGGCGGATGGGGGAGAGTGAGAGGCAGGCGCTGTGGTGAGCCTGTCGAACCATCGAGGGGTTGTTTGAGAGTCTGCTGGCGCAATCATTTGACGGTGGACGATGGACGATATGAAAACCACGGTCAACGGTCTACCGTCCGCTCTACATCGCCCTCATCGCCTTCGCCGCGTTCTCGTTGCCCGCCACTTCGTTCACCTTCATCGCCGCGTCGGCTTTTTCCTTCTGCTTGTAGTACCCCATGAACTTCAGCACCGAGTTGATGCCCTCCGTGCCCGCGCTGATGATCAAGCCGGTCACGATCATGTCCACGGCGGGGGCGTTCACGCCGAACGGTTGCAACACGCGCAAGCCGGCGTAGAACGAGAGCGACAGTCCCGCCGCGAGCGAGATCACGCCCATCAGCAATTTCTTGTTGCCCGACCAGAATTTATCGAACAACGGCGCGAGAATTTCGAGCAGTTGTTGCACGGCAAAACCTGCCGCAAAGGCGGGACCCAGCCCCTCGATCAGTTTGTCCATGGCGATTCTCCTTGTGGTGATATTTTCTAATTCAAAACAATACCTTCTGGTGTGACATGCAGGGACTTGCCGCACGTTCGACATTTTAACCCATCCGCTTCCCTCCCCCATTGCGACTGTCCGCACACCCCACAGCGCAACACATCGTTCAACGTCTTCGCGCCAACGGTGGTCGAGTTGCCAGCCTTCTTCGCTGTCACGCGGTCGAACAATTTCCACCACTTCGTGACGACGACCTCTCGCAGTCCATGCGCCTCAAGCAAAGAAGTGAAAACAGGTTTGCTCTTCACCTTCGCCCTCCGCCCCGACTCTTCGGTGCCGCGCGAGGTGAGCAGGATTCCGCCGGGGCGGAGCACGCGGGTGAGTTCAGCAAGCGGCTCCTCCATGGACGGGAACAGCTCCAGCACCTCGAGCGCGCACACCGCGTCGAATGTCGCATCCGCGAACGGCAATGGCAGTGACACATGCCGCAGAAATTCGATGTTTTCCCGTAGGGGCGGACCTATGTGTCCGCCCTGCCGAAGGGCAGAAATTTTTTCCACGGCTTGTTCCAGCATCCCCTGCGAAAGATCGAGCGCGAGGATGTGCCCGGTGAAGTCGGGTTGTGAGAGCAGGGCATACGACAGTCGTCCCGTCCCGGTGGCGAAATCCAAAATGAACGGCTCAGGCGTGTCCTTCAGCAAATGCAATAACGGACGCGCCAGCATTTCTTCATCGCGCAGTTGACTCTCGCGCTTGCCCGCGTCATATTTTTTTGCCCAGCGGTCGTACAACCACGCCTGCGCGCGCGGACCGAGATGCGCGCCCTCGTAGAAATAAATTTCGCGGTCGAGGATAAAACCAACGACAATAAAAAACGCAACGATGATGATCAAGGTCATTTTTTGAATTTTACATGAAATAAAAAAAATAACCCAGCAAACCCGCGCCCAGCATGATTCCCGCCACAGCAGATTTTGCCTTCCAACGGTACAAGGCGAACAGCGCAAGCGCAAAGATCGCAACGGCTGGCAGGTCTGGGAGCGCGGTGCGTAGGAGTCCGACGGCGGTCGCGGCGATCATCCCCACCACGGCGGCGGTCACGCCGTCCAGAAACGAATGGATCTGCGGTTCCTCGATCAGCCGTTCGAGCAGATCGTGCCCCAGCAAGGTGAATAAAAATGCCGGCAGAAAGACTCCCGCCGTGAGGCTCAACGCGCCGAGCGGTCCGCCCCCGAGATAGCCGACGAACGTTGAGAAGATAATGAGCGGCGCGGGCAGGATGCTTGAAAGCGCGAGACCATCAAGGAATTGCTGATTCGTCATCCACGCGCCGACGGTCACCGCATCGCGTTGAAGGAATGGAATCGCCGTGTACGCGCCGCCGAAGGTCAGCAACCCGGTCCGTAAGCCGTAGCCGAACAGATCGAGCAGGGTGGGCGCGCTGGCGGCAAGGCCGGTTGCCAGTCCGAAGATTGGGAGGAGCGGCATCGAAGAATTGAAGAATTTCACGCGTCGCGCGAGAGCGTACATTGATCCGCCAATGGCAAGCACGGCAAGGAAGTTGAACTTGAAGAGCGTCGCGATGAAACTGAGGATCGCAATTCCCCACAGCCATTTCGTATGCAAGGCATGGCTTCCGATGCGATGCACAGCGCGTACGATCAATGCCGGAACGGCGGCTTGAAACCCATAAAACACACCCGCGAACAAAACCGAATTGATGCCGTACGCCACATAGAACCATGAAAGCGCAAACATCAACAGAAAGCCGGGGAGCATGAATCCCAGCCCGGCGAGGATTCCTCCGATTCGCCCGCGCGCCAGCATGCCGAAGTACACGCACATCTCGTGGGCTTCGGGTCCCGGCAGGACTTGATATACCGCCAGCACGCGATGGAAGCGCTCCGACGAGATCCATTTTTCTTCGTCCACCAATTCCTGGCGAATCATCGCGATCTGCGCGACGGGTCCGCCCCAGGCGAGGGCGCCGAACTTGAGGAAGCGGAGAAATATTTGAAGATATGATTCGTGCGGGATGGAACTTTCCTGTTTCATGCTCGTTGCCGAACCGCTTCGTACAATATCAACGCCGCCGAGACCGAAACGTTCAATGAATTTATTTTTCCCGCCATCGGAATTTTTACCTTCACATCCGCATGGTTCATCCAAAAATCGGACAAGCCTTCATCTTCTGTACCGACTACAATGGCAACGCCTTCGCGTAAATTCACATCAGAATATATTTCATCGGCAGACGGACTCGCAGCGACGACTCGCATCGTTCCGTCTTTCAGCCATTCCAACGCCCGCGCGTTTTCGCATTGGACAATTGGCACGCTGAACACCGCGCCCCGGCTCGCTCGCACCACGTTGGGGTTCCACACATCCACCCGCGCATCGCAGACGAGAAGCGCGTCCACGCCTGCCGCATCCGCGGTGCGCAGGATTGCGCCGAGGTTGCCCGGCTTCTCGATGGATTCGGCGATCACGATCAGCGGCGTTGCGCTTAACTTCAAATCTTCGAGTTTTGTTTGCGGGATGGAAAATACCGCCAGCCAGCCATCGGGATTCTCTCGATACGAAATTTTCTCGAACACGGCGCGGGAGACGGTCAACGTGGCAGGTGAGACATACAGCGGCTCGCGAGGAGCAATTTCAGGGGAGAAAAGAACCGTGTGCGGCAATTGCCCGGCAGTTATCGCGAACTGGATCTCGTCGAAGCCTTCCACGAGCATCATCCCCTCCGCGACACGTGTTTTTTTATCGTCGCGCAACTTGACGAGGTGTTTGACGCGCGGGTTTTGCAGGCTGGTAATATCCAAAATCCAAACCTATTTCGCCAGCAGCAGGCAAGCGGCTCGATGAGTCTTGCTCAATTCAAATAACTGCGGATCACTCGATTTGCAAGCGTTCACCGCGACCGGGCATCGCGGATGAAAGCGGCAACCGGTCGGCAGGTCAATTGGATTCGGGGTCTCGCCCTGCAGGATGACACGTTTCTTCCGCAAGCGCGGGTTGGGAACGGGGATCACCGACAATAACGCCTGCGTGTATGGGTGTTGCGGACTTTCGAGCACCTCGGTCATTGCGCCGATCTCGACGATGCGACCTAAATACATCACCGCCACGCGGTCGGCAAAATAGCCGACCGTGCCAAG
>CAYPCK010000317.1:0-3724 GCA_964409185.1 uncultured Anaerolinea sp.
GGCGGTCACGGTCTATTACAACCCACAGGACCCCAAAGAGTCCGCGTTGGAGAGGTGACGAAGGAGCCGCCCCGTACCTCGGCAACGGGTCCGATGACGAAGCGATGATGAAAGAAAAATTCGGGAAGGAATGAACTCTGCATCGTGTGAAGTATAGGATGTTGAAGAGATGATTTTGTAGTAGGGGCGACTCGCCGAGTCGCCCCTACATTTCATTTCCTCCACGCCATCGTCGCCTGACTGAGCGCTTTCACTTCATCTGAAGTCAAAGAGAACGCCAACGCCTCTGCATTCTCCATTGCCTGTTTGCCGTTCTTCGCGCCAGGGATGGGAAGCACAACGGGATTCTCGATCAACCAGCGCAACGCCACCTGACTTGGACTCTTCTGATGCCGTTCCCCGATCTCTCGCAAAAGTTTGATCACTGGCTGCATTTCATCCAATGCTTTGCGGCTATATTGTGGGAGAATACGTCTGAAGAACCCACCCGCCCTGTGCTGGGCGGAATACTTCCCCGTCAACATGCCGCCAGCCAGCGGGGATTGTGCGATGAGCGTAATCCCCAACTCGCGGCAGGCGTCCAAAACGCCGTTCACCTCAGGCTGACGGTGCAGGAGTGAATATTCGACTTGATTCGACGCAAGCGGAATGCCGCGCCTGGCAAGCGCCGCGTGCGCCTCCCGCATCTGTTCGACCGAATAGTTGCTCACTCCCACCGCTTTGACTTTTCCCGCCTCGACCGCATCCGCGAGTTGATTCATCAGTTTGGGAATCGAAAGACGCCGCATGGGAAAATGATGCTGATACAACTCGACAGATGTCCGCCCCAGGCGCGTCAGACTCGCTTCAAGTTGCTTCGGCAGATCCTCCTCTTTGAAAGAAAAACTGCCTGGGAATTTCGTGGCGATGATGACATCTTTCCCCCTCGCCAACTCCCCGAGGCGGAGTTCCGCCGCGCCCACGCTATACATCGCGGCGGTGTCGAACAGATTCACGCCCGCCTCCATGCTCAATACCAGCGCGCGCTTCTCCTCTTCATATCCGTGCGCGCCGCCGTAGGCGGTCTTTGCGGGATGTAACCGTGCCAGCCCTTTCGCATCGCCCCAGGTCATCGCGCCGACACCCATGCGCGGGACGTACAGATTGCTTCGCCCTAACGTAGTTTTATGCTCCATCTTTCACCTTCCTTCAAACAAAATGATCACGGATGTAACGCACCGTCCCGAAGGTCGTTCTACAAACAGGTTTGATCTATGGAAGCCTTCGGGACGTTTCGCGTAAGGTGAGCGATCATTCTCGGTTAACTGTTCAAACGGGTCGACCGGTCCACGGACCGACTCCCTCGATTCGTTTGACTCGAACGCGTGTAATGAACCCTTGTGGAGGATTGTCCATCGGCGGGAACTTCACACCCGCCCCTATATAAACCTCAGCCAGTCTCTGCAGTAACTCGGGCGCGCCGCCTTCTTCGATTTGCGCTTCGCCATAAAGCACGGCGTATTCGGTAAGCCCCATGGCGCTTTTCGTGTTCGCTTGAAGCGAGATCGCCACGCGCGGGTCGCGGCGGATGTTCTTGACCTTGCGGTTTTCGGGCAGGTGCCCTGCAACGATGTCATCCCCGTCAAGACCGATCCAGACGAGAGTGACTTGAGGACTGCCATCTCGATTGAGCGTGACCAGGTGCGCGGGTGTTCCCGCTTCGATGAGTTTATGGATCTCTTCTGGAATTTTCATGCGAAGCGTCTCCTTGTGGAATATCAAGAAATATGCTACGATACAGACCTGTATCGAATAATCCCATCATACAATACAGACCTGTATCGTGTCAAGAGGCAAAATCCATGAAAAACAAAGTCGCCCCAAAAGACCAAGTCTTCCAAACTGCCGCCCGTCTCTTCTACCAGAATGGCTATCGCGCCGTCGGCGTGGACACCATCGCCGCCGAATCGGGCATCGGCAAGATGACTCTCTACCGTCACTACCCCTCCAAGGATGATTTGATCGTTGCCTATCTCAAAGACAGCAATGAGATTTTCTGGCGAAGTTTTGAAGAGATCGTAAAGGACGCCCCCACCGCACGCGAAAAGCTGCTGGTATTCTTTCAAAGTTTGCAGGAGTATGCAACGACGCCAGCCTGTTACGGCTGTCCCTTCCTCAATGTGGCAACCGAATACCCAGATACGGATTACCCTGGTCATCAGGTGGCAATCGACCACAAACAAGCTGTCCGCGCGAGGTTTAGTCAATTGGCAAAAGAAGCGGGCGCGAAAAAGCCTGACGTTCTGGCTGATCAACTTTTTCTGCTGATGGACGGCGCTTACATGGCATCGCGCATGTTCGGGGCGAAGAATCCCGCCGCGCATCTCGCCGAAGCCGCGCGGATTTTTATAGATTCTGCTTTAGAATAGCAAAGATGTACATCGGCAACGGGTTCGATTACGAAGCAATGATGAAGGAGAAATTTGGCAAAGAGTTGACTCCCCATCGAGTGAAATACAGAAAGTTGAAGAGATAAAAAACGTCCCGAAGGTTCACGCCTTCGGGACGCTGCGAGATTTACACACTGTTAACCTTCGCCCACTTGTAAAAACAGTATCAATCAATACAATAGAAAATGGGCTTTGTTCCCCAGCGCGCTCTGGCTGGCGTGCAAACAGCCAGAAAGGACGGGCAGAAATGTCGCAAAAAACTTGGGTCGAATCCCTACCCTACCCCAAGGGCCTGCTGAAATGGCTCTTCAAAACGCCCACCCTGCTCTACCGGCTGGGATTGGGCGTTTTCGTTGGCCGCCTGTTTATGGTGATGACCACCATTGGCCGCAAAAGCGGACAGGCGCGCCGCACCCCGATCGAGTTTCACGAATTCAAGGGACGCAAGTACGTTTTCAGCGGCTGGGGGACTCGCACCGACTGGTATCGCAACGTCGAAGCGCATCCACACATCACCATCCAGACCTGGCGCGGCGCGGAGAGCGTCACCGCGCACCGCCTCGTCGCAGACCCCGAACTGGCGGAGGCCTTCGAGTTTGCCATGTCCAACCCAACGCTGCGCGCGGTGTTCAAAGCCCTCCGCTTCAAGATGACCCTGGAGGAGTTCCTGGCGCAGAAGGAACGCTTCACCTTCGTCACCTTCGAGCCGACCGACGAGAAAACTCCCCCGCCGCTCGCCGCCGATTTGGTTTGGGTGTGGGCGGTTTTGCTCCCGATTTGCCTGTTGTTCGTATGGATTCTCAGGTAAATGTTGGAAAACACCCTCCCGAAGGTTTCCTTGAAAAGCCAGGGATAATCTCTTGTCTGCCGCGCGCATAAACAAAACTTTCTTATCCGCTCTTTTTATCCCTATCCTGCTCCTGCCGGTCATGGCCGGGATATTCGCCCTTTCGGCCCGCTGGCTGGGCGCGGAAGCGGGCTACTTGCTCGGCTTTGCTTTCTACTGGCTGTTCTGGTGCCTGCTCGCGCCTCGCTGGCTGCTGGGCAAGGCGGAATTTGCCGCCCTCCTGCGTGACCGCGCTCCGCTCTTTTGCCGCGCCAACTGGCTCGCCGCCCTGCTCTGGCTGGTCGTCATCCTGGTTGCCGTTTTGATGTACGACGGAGACTTCCTGCGCGCCCCGCTGACCCTCGTCCTGCTCGCCGCGCCGCTGGCCACCATCAACGGCTTTTGCGAGGAAATTCTCTGGCGCGGACTTTACGTCCGCCGCTTTCCGCGCAACCCCTGGCTGACGATT
>CAYPCK010000318.1:0-3716 GCA_964409185.1 uncultured Anaerolinea sp.
TCACGAACGTACCAGAACATCCGCCTGTTCTCGAACCTGACGGCGATCGAAAACCTGCTGGTCGGTCAGCACCCGTTGATGAAGGCGACTTTGCTCGGTCCCATCTTCGGGACAGCCGCCACAAAACAGGAAGAGAAAGCCGCCCTCGAAGAGGCATTGCGCCTGTTGAGCTTCATCGGGCTGGCAAGCAAAGGCGACCTACTGGCACGCAACCTTCCCTATGGCGATCAGAGGCGACTCGAGATCGGTCGCGCGCTGGCGAGCAAACCGAAGATGCTCCTGCTCGATGAACCGACTGCGGGCATGAATCCCAATGAAACCGAAGAGATGACGAAGTTCATCCGCCACCTGCGCGACGAACTGGGAATCACCATCCTGCTGATCGAACACGACATGCGCGTGGTGATGGGCATCTCGGAAAAGATCACCGTGCTCGATTACGGCGAAAAGATCGCGGAGGGCACGCCGAAAGACATTCAGGGCAACCAACGCGTGATCGAAGCCTATCTCGGTCGCGGCACTGCCGGTCAGGTAAGCCACTAACTCAGGCGCGAGGAGACATCATCATGGCAATGCTTGAACTCGAAAACATTCACACGTATTATGGAAACATCCACGCGCTCAAAGGTATCTCCATCACCGTAGACAAAGGTGAGATCGTAACGCTCATCGGCGCGAACGGCGCGGGAAAATCCACCACCTTGAGAACCATCACTGGCTTGCTCAAGCCGCGGACCGGTACCGTCAAACTTAACGGAGAAGACCTCGCCAAACACAAGGCGCACGACCTCGTTTTCAAGGGGATCGCCATGGTTCCCGAAGGACGCGGGATCTTTGCGCGGCTCACCGTCACCGAAAATCTCGACATGGGTGCTTACAGCCGCACCTCGAAATCGGAATACGAAACCGACATCCAGCGCGTGTTCGGCTTGTTCCCACGATTGAAAGAACGCCGCAATCAGATCGCCGGCACGCTTTCAGGCGGCGAACAGCAAATGCTTGCCACGGCGCGCGCCCTCATGGCTCACCCCAACATCCTGCTCATGGACGAACCCTCCATGGGTCTGGCGCCGGTATTAGTGGAATTGATCTTTGAAACCATCCAGCAAATCAACAAAGAAGGCGTTACTATCCTGCTGGTGGAGCAAAACGCGTTGATGGCGCTCTCGGTGGCAAATCGCGGATACGTCTTGCAATCGGGCACGATCGTCCTTCATGATTCTGCCGCGAACCTCAAGAAAGATCCCACGGTACAAAAGGCATATCTGGGAATGGAATAACCGCAAACCGGATAAACAAAGCGCAGAGGAGAGCCCCTTCCCTCTGCGCTTTTTGATACAACCATGCTGTACCGCCGTCGCTCTCCAGCGTCGGCGGAAGAAAAATCATGCTCATCTTAAACGCCCGCGAAGTTCGACAAGCCCTGCCGATGGATCAAGCCATTGCCGCGATGAAGGACGCCTACGCCTCCCTGTCCGACGGGACGGCGGTCGCGCCGTTGCGTACACGCCTGCCCATCCCCAGCCGCGACGCGATCAGTTTGTTCATGCCCGCCTATATGAAAAAGGAGTCCATCGAAGCGCTCGCAGTGAAAGTGGTCTCGCTGTACCCATCCAACCCCCCGCGCGGACTCGCTTACATTCAGGCGGCGGTTTTGGTCTTCGAGCCCGAAACCGGGAGGGCTATCGCATTGCTCGAAGGGAGCGCCCTTACCGCCATCCGCACCGGAGCAGGGAGCGGCGCGGCGATTGAGCTGCTTGCCCGCAAGGACAGCAAAGTTGTCGCAATTTTCGGCGCCGGTCCGCAAGGCAAGACACAACTCGAAGCGGCATGTTCTGCAAGGAAAATCGAAACCGCATTTATTTACAACCCGACCCGCGAAAAAGCAGAGACATTCGTCAAGGAAATGGCAGGGCGCGGCAATATCACAACGGACATTCGCATCGCAAGTTCGCCGCGTGAAGCGATTGCGACGGCGGATATTATTTGCACGGCGACAGGCTCTACCCAACCCGTATTCGAAGATAAAGATCTAAAACCCGGCACACATATCTCTGCCATCGGCGCCTACACACCGGAGATGCAGGAACTCCCCAGCGAGACCGTCGCGCGCTCGCGCATTGTCGTGGATTCGCGCGCCACGGTCATGGACGAGGCGGGCGACATCGTCAAAGCGATCAAGGCAGGGCTGATTACCGAGGCGAACATCCACGCCGAACTCGGTGAGATCGTGTTGGGCAAAAAAACAGGCAGGGAATCGGATGCCGAAATCACGTTCTTCAAATCCGTCGGCAACGCCGTGCAGGACGCGGTCGCGGCGCAGGTGGCATTAATGAACGCTCATGCCACGAAAATTGGGGTTGAAGTAGAATTTTGATTGTCCCGTCAGACCTGCGTGTCTGCCCTGTGCTCAATAAAATTGGGCGGACAGATCGGTCCGCCCCTACGAAAATATATGCCCTCCGCAGAAATCATCACCATCGGAACCGAAATCCTCCTCGGCGAAATCGTAGACACGAACACACGCTACATCGCGCGTACCCTGCGCGGCATGGGCGTGGATTTGTTCCGCACTCTCACCATCGGCGATAATGTCGAACGCATCGCCGAGGCGATCCGCAATTCGATGAGGCGGGCAGACATCGTCATCACCACCGGCGGGCTAGGTCCCACCGTGGACGACCCGACTCGCGAAGCAGTCGCCCGCGCGGCGGGCGTGGAACTGGAATTTCGAGAGGATTTATGGGAGCAGGTGGTTGCCGTCATCTCACGGTATGGGCGCAAACCATCAGAAAATCAAAAGCAACAGGCGTACGTGCCGAAGGGCGCGCTGGGCATCAAAAACCCTGTCGGCACCGCGCCGTGTTTTATTGTGGAGCATTCCCCTCTCCCTTCGGGAGATCGCGAAGCATCCCGTAGCGAAGCGGAGGGACGGTTAGGGGTGAGGGCGGTCATCTGCCTCCCCGGTGTCCCAAATGAAATGGAGCATATCCTGCACGAATCGGTGATCCCCTATTTGCAGAAACGCTTCGAACTCAATGAGATCATCAAGATCAAAGTTTTACATTGCGCCGGTCTTGGCGAAGGGATGATTGATGAGAAGATCGCCGACCTTGAAAAGTTGAGCAACCCGACTGTGGGACTCGCCGCGCACACCGGCGTGGTGGACATCCGCATTGCGGCGAAAGCGAAAAACGAAGCCGAAGCCGATGCAATGATCGAACAGATTGAACGGGATGTCCGCGAACGGTTGGGCGACGCGGTCTTCGGCGCGGACGAAGACAAACTGGAGGAGTCTGCCCTCCAAGCCGTGGCAAGCCGGGGCTGGAGACTGATCGGGTTGGAATCCAATCTGAATGGCTTGCTCGCGCGAAAGATCCCGCATACCACATCAGCCGCCAATCTTCCTCCCTCGAATCTTCTCGATACCCTCCGCGATGCGCGAACATCCGCCAATGCCGACGCCGCGCTTGGAATCGTTTTGAACCAGGAAGATCGTTCTGCCGACTTTGCGCTGATCACGCCGCAGGGTGAAAAAACACACCACATCACCTACGGCGGACCGCCGCGCAGTCTGCCGGCCTGGTCGGTGAACCTCGCGCTGGATTGGTTGCGGCGCCGGGCAATGGAAACCACGCAATGAATAAACAGACCCGCGCGCACACCTGGGTGTACGCGATCTGGGCGATGAACGGGGTTGTTGTGTTGTGCCTGCT
>CAYPCK010000319.1:0-3712 GCA_964409185.1 uncultured Anaerolinea sp.
GGATGATTGACGAAGCGGCGAAGGTCAAGCCGGATGTGATGGCGCTGCCTGAATTTGTGAATCACATCGCCTGGTACAGGGATGCGGCTCATTGCTACGGGGTGGCTGTTTCGCTCGACGATGATTTTATCGGCGCGATAGGCAGAAAAGCCAAAGAACATAACTGCTATATCAAGATCAACGTTACGTTGAAACGAGATGACGGCAAAGTTTCAGGCACGAATATTTTGTTCGACCCAACGGGGAACGTGGTGGGTTTGACCGATAAACAGATTTTGATGGGCAATGAGAATAATTTTTTAGAGAAGTCCACGACCATTGCGCCGATCCTTGAAACCGAAATTGGGCGGGTGGGCATGTACGCCTGCATGGATGGTGTTATTCCCGAAGTGGCGCGGGCGCTGGCGGTGAGACGTCCGCAGATGTTGCTCAATAGCCTGAATTCCTTCGCGCATGATGAAGCGTCGCTCCATATCCCTGTGCGGGCGGCGGAGAATAAGGTCTTTGTTGTTGCGGCGAATAAGGTTGGGTCGCTTGTGCCAGAAGAGATGCGCGAAACGGTGGCGGCGCGACTCAAGATTGCCCCAAGTTTTCTCGAAGGCGCGGGTGAGAGTCAGATCGTGGCGCCCGATGGGACGGTCTTAGCCAAAGCGCCGATGAAAGGCGAAGCGGTGGTCTTTGCGGATATTGATTTGAGCGAAGCCGATAATAAACTGCGCCCCGATGGCACGGACATTTTGTCCACGCGCAGACCTGAGTTGTATGCGCCGCTTGGGGTGGAGTCCACGAGCAGCGGGAAAAAGCCAGGGGTTGAGAGTCTGCTTGCGGGGGTGGGGCAGGTTTCAGGTCAGGGTAAAGAGGCGGTTGATTCAGCGTTGAAGATGATTGCGGAGGGGGAAAAGGCTGGAGTTAAATTAATCGTTTTCCCAGAGTTATTCCACATCACGAATTTGGAAAGCGCGGAAAAAGAATCGGTTGAGATGATTCGTGCTTTGCAAGCGGCGATGAAGGATTGTTATGCGGCGACTTCGATTATGGAAGATGGGGCGCATGTGGGGGTGATGTTTGATCGCGATGGCATTGTGTTGCGGCAGATGCAGCTGCATAAATCGGGCAGGCATGCGTGGTCGAAGTTGGGCGATGCGGTGAATGTGTTCGATGCGGAGTGGGGGCGCGCGGCGCTTGTGGTTGGGAATGATGCGATTTACCCTGAGACGTTTCGACTCGCGGCGTTGAAAGATGTTGAGGTCGTTGCGGCGCCGACGATGATTTTGGAAAAGTGGGAAGCGGAGTTGGGATTCAAAGAACGCGCGGCCGAAAACAGAATGAATGTGATTGTGGCAAGTAAAAGTGATAGCGGCATTTACGCGATCACGGAAGATTTTACGTTGTGGACGGAATGGAAGAACCGACCGTTCGATGGCAATATCAATTATCCAGTGACGACGATGGCGCGGGGCGATGGGCTGACCATTGCCGAGATTCATCCCGCGGCTTGTGTCAATAAGATGGTTTCGCAAAAAACGGATGTGCTGCATGGCAGACCGTGGAAGCTGGTAGAGCCATTGGTGAGTGGTAAATGGTAATTGGTGATTTGAGATTGGAGATTGATTTGTATGGGTAATGAATTTCCGATTTTGATTGCGGGCGCGGGTCCTGTGGGGCTTTCGCTGGCGTTGGCGCTTGCCCGCAAAGGTATTCCCGCTGAAGTCTTCGAAATGGACGCGGAACTCAACACGCAAATCCGCGCGAGCACCTTTCACCCCAAGACCCTTGAGATGTTCAAAGAGTGGGGCGTGGTAGATGAGATTATTCAGCACGGATACAAGGTGAATCGCTTGCAGTATTGGGAACGCGCTCCGCGCCGCCTCATCGCGGACTTTGATTATGGTTGCATTTCAGACGATACTCCCTACCCGTATCGTTTGCAGTGCCCCCAGCATATTGCTACGCGCGTGTTGAAGCCTGCGGTTGAGTCAACTGCTGCGGGCAAAGTTCACATGGGGCATAAACTCATCGACTTTGTTGACCACGGCACACATGTCACAGCACGCTTTGAAACCGCCGGTGGAATTGTCGAACGCGAAGGCGCGTACATCGTCGGCGCGGATGGGTCGCATAGCGTTGTCCGCAAGCAGTTAAATATTGGTTTCAAAGGCAAGACCTACGAAGACCGCTTCCTGCTGATTGGCAGTGACTTGAAGACCGAAGACCTGCTCCCAGGCGCGGCGCAAGTCTGCTACATCTTCGACCCGCAGGAATGGGTCATCATTTTGAACCTGCCTGATGTTGTGCGAGTCGTTTTTCGGATGACAGATGATGAGAACGAGGCGTCAGCCATGCAAGAGGGGAATTTACGCCGCAGAATTTCTAATTTCTTTGGTGAGGTTCCGCCGTATATCATCAAGACCACTCAACTCTATCGCGTCCATCAGCGTGTGGCGGATACCTTCCGCGTGGGGCGGGCGTTGCTCGTCGGTGACTCGGCGCATAACAACAACCCGTCGGGCGGCATGGGCATGAACAGTGGAATCCACGACGCGGCGAATTTGGCGGATAAGTTGGAGCGGATACGAAACGGAGAAGCGGATGATATTCTCGATGATTATTCGCGTGAGCGCAGGCAGTATGCGGTTGACTCTGTCCAACTCTATACCGACCAGCAATACAACAACATGGTGATGAGCGCGGAAGAGGAACGCGAGCGGCGGAACAAGTCGCTTTCAGAGGCGGCGCGTGACCCTGCGAAGGCGCGGGCGTATTTGCTGCGGGCGAGTATGTTGGAAGAGCGAATCCAAAAATCTTGACCACGAAGGGGCACAAAGGGTCACGAAGGAATTCAAAAAACTTTGTGTACCTTCGTGACCCTTTGTGGTTAAAAAAAGAAGGCGATCATGAAAAACTACGGTCATTTCATTCACGGGCGCGAAGTCCCTGCCGCCAATGGCGAGACCTTTCCCAGTTATGCGCCGATGACGGGCGAGATTCTCGGTCATGCCGCGCGGGGGACGGAGGCGGATGTGGAGGCGGCGGTTTCGTCGGCGCGGAGGGGATATGAGCATTGGGCGTCGCTGCCGCCGTATGAGCGCGAGAAAATCCTGCTAAAGTGTGCCGATAACGTCGAAGCGAATTATGACCGATTGCTGAATCTACTTATAGATGAAAGCGGTTCAGCGGTGATGAAGGCGAAGTACGAGGTCTTGTATACCGCGTCAGTGCTGAGGGTTGCGGCGGGGGAAGTGCGGCGCATGTATGCGGATACACTGCCGAACGAGAAGCCGCATCGCATGTCAATGGTGGTGCGCGAGCCTGTGGGGGTGGTGCTGGCGATTTCGCCGTTCAATGCGCCGTTGGTGTTGCTGGCGAAGATGATCGTCTTTCCACTTGGAGCGGGCAATGCCGTGATCGCGAAGCCGTCAGAGGAGACTCCGCTTATTGCGGTGGAGCTGGCTAAGGTCATGCATGAGGCGGGACTGCCCGATGGAGTCTTCAATGTGGTGACGGGATTCGGCGCGGAGTGTGGGGCCCCGCTGGCGAAGCATCCAAAAATAAATGGCATCGCGTTGACAGGCTCCACAGCGACGGGCGTGAAGATTGGCGAGATCGCGATTCAATCCATGAAGCGGTTGCAGTTGGAGTTGGGTGGGAAAAATCCGCTGTTGGTGTTGAACGACATGGACGTGACCAAGGCGGCGGAGATCGCGGCGGTGGG
>CAYPCK010000320.1:0-3683 GCA_964409185.1 uncultured Anaerolinea sp.
ACCCGGTTGAAGATTCTCGAAGCCATGGCAATAGGGACGCCCGTCGTGGCAACTTCCAAAGGCGCAGAAGGACTGGACGCCCAGGACGGGGTGCACCTTTTGGTTACAGACGACCCCAAAAAATATGCCGCGCATGTTATAAACCTGTTTCATGATGAGCCGCTCCGGCAAAAATTATCTGCCAATGCCGCGAAACTGGTGGCGGAAAAATACGATTGGTCGAACGTTAGGGACAAAGTATTGGGTTATGTGGAAGGTCTTTCCCGGAAACAAGCCCTTCATTGATCTTATTTTTGAATTCCCCGCCAACCCAAGAATTCCTGGCACAGGGTGGCGGAATCTATCGAGGAGTAATGATGAAAGCCGGTATTCGTTCGTTTCGTTCCACTTTAATTATTTTTATTATCGTCCTTGCGCAATTTGCCGTGTTGCAACCGGTAGGCGCGGCTTGCTCCGGCATTATTTACGTGGACGACGGTTCCACCACACCCAACCCGGATGGCTGTAGTTGGGGAACGGCATTCGCGAACCTGCAAAGCGCTCTTGCGGCGGCTTCCACCGGCGACCAGATCTGGGTTGCCAGCGGAATTTATTATCCCGATGAAGGCGCGAGCCAGACCGACAACGATCGTAACAGCACGTTTGCATTGAAAAACGGCGTTTCCGTTTACGGCGGGTTTACTGTCGGCAACACCTTGTTAAGTCAGCGCAACCCCAACCCGGCGACGAACGGTACGGTGCTCAGCGGCGACATTGACCAGACCACAGGCAATGCCGGGAATGCCTACACGGTCGTTACTACCAGCGGCTCGCTTTCCGATACTTTTGTGTTGGATGGATTCACGATTACCGCCGGCAACCAAAATTCCGGCAACGGGATTGGCGGCGGCATGTATATCCAAAATACCAGTCCGACGCTCCGCAACCTGATCATCACGTCGAACAATGCCAATGGGCGCGGCGGCGGCGTATTCGTCATCTCCGTATCGGGAGTGGAAGCCAGCTACAGCCGCCCATCCTTCACCGATGTAGTCGTCAGCAATAACACGGCTGGCATCGGCGGCGGCGTGTATGTGCAAAATGGCAGCCCTTCTTTTATAAGAGTGACATTTACCGGTAACTCGGCAACCTATGCCGCCGGGGGAGGCTTGAACCTTCAAACCCTTGGTGGTCCCGGTGTGGATGAACCCAATCTCCCAACCCTGACAGACGTGATCTTCACGAATAATACGGCGGTCGGCGGCGGTGGGATGTTCAACAACAACAGCCAGACCATCCTCCAGCGGGTGACATTCAACGGCAACACTGCTACACGCCGGGGCGGCGGCGTCCTCAACGAATACTCCAGCCCTGTATTTATCAATGTCACCTTTAGCGGAAATATCTCCACCGAAACATCCGGTTCAACCCCTTGGGGCGGGGGCGGCATGTTAAATATCGGCGCCGACCCGGTGATGAACAATGTTACCTTCACAGGAAACAACAGCGTCAACGCGTCTGGCACGGCAGGCGGCGATGCCATGAAAAATATTTCGTCGAATGGCGACGACAGCACTCCGGTCATCGAGAATAGTATCTTGTGGGGCGATGGAAATACAAATGACGAAGTGCTAAATGAAGGCACAAGCGCGGTCACCATCAAGGACAGCATCGTTCAGGGGGGGTGCCCGGTCGGCGCGGCATGTACAAACGTACTCAGCGCCGATCCGCTGTTGAGCAACCTTGAAAATAATGGCGGGTTTACAAATACTCATGCGCTGATTTCCGGGAGTCCCGCTTTGGATTCCGCCGGCATAAACAGCCTGTGTGCGACGGAAGATCAGCGTGGGATTATTCGTCCGCAGGGCGTCGGATGTGACATGGGCGCCTTCGAGTCGGTCACGCCTCTGACTCCGGGCCCGACTGCCACGCTCACCTCTACACCGGTCCACACCCCGACGTTCACACCACAACCCACCTCCACGCCGACGTTCACCTCCACACCTGCGCAAACTGCCACAAATACGCCTACTGCCACGCCAACGAATACTCTCTCGCCCATCTTCAACATCGGTGAAACGAACATTCTGGCTACACCGTATTCGGGAATCGGCAACCAACTGATCGCACAACAAGTCACCCTGTCGCAGGCGGCGACCGTTCAAAGCCTGAGTTACTACGTCTCCACCGCCGGCGGACAGTTACGGCTCGGCATCTATAACAATTCAGGTAGCGCCCCCGGTTCTTTGATGGCACAGACTGCCGCATTCACCCCCGTGACGGGGTGGAATACACAACCGGTGATCACGCCCGTCTCACTTTCTGTGGGAACCTACTGGCTGGCATTTCTGCCGGAGAGCGGTGACTTATCGGGGCGCATGACATACGCCGGTACGGGGCGGTACTACGATTATGCCTTTGGTCCATTACCTGCTTCATACTCTGCTTCCTCCTCTTCAGCCGCATTCCGTTTTTCGCTGTATGCAACGTTGATGTTGGATTCTGTCGCCACCAGCACCCCAACACAGGTTCCGACATTCACCAACACGGCGACCTTCACGCCGACTGCAACTGCAACAAACACACCCGTTCCACCGACAGCCACCTATACAGAAACATCAACACCGGTCAACACAGCCACGTTCACTCCTACGAACACGGCTACCTTCACACCTACTGCAACAGCCACGAACACGCCCGTTCCGCCGACAGCCACCTCTACGGAAACCTTGACACCCGTCAACACCCCCACCTTCACGCCTACGAACACGGTTACTGCAACAGCCACAAACACATCCGTCCCGCCGACAGCCACCTTTACGGAAACCTCGACGCCTGTCAACACTGCCACCTTCACGCCAACAAATACCGCCACATTCACGCCGACGAACACCGCCACCTTTACACCGACGAACACAGCCACGCGCACCCCAACCGCGACGAATACCCCAGTCCCAGGCGCAAATGATGTGCTTTATGTCAGTTCCACCTCTGGTGGGACGGTAGGCGGAGTATCGTTTGAGGATGAAGATATCCTATCGTTGAATCGCGCGACCAGCGTGTGGTCCATGTATTTTGACGGTTCGGACGTCGGTATCGCCAGCGATGTGGATGCATTTGCCTTGATGACGGATGGCACGATCCTTATCAGCCTAGATGCCGACGGCACCGTCACCGGTTTCGGCACAGTGGACGATTCGGATATTCTGAGATTTACGCCCACCACCCTTGGTTCCGCCACTACGGGCACTTTCAGCTGGTACTTCGATGGTTCCGATGTCGGACTGACCACCTCGGGAGAAGATGTGGATGCGATCGGTTTTGCGGCGGATGGACGATTGATCTTGAGCACCACCGGCGCCTTCAGCGTTACGGGAGCGTCGGGGAACGACGAAGACCTGATCGCCTTCACCGCCACCACGCTGGGGTCCGCCACCAGCGGCGCCTGGTCGCTGTACTTTGATGGATCGGATGTCGGGTTGAACGATGCCACCTCGGAACAGATCAACGGCATCTGGATCGACAAAACCAACGGCCTGGTCTACCTGACCACGATCGGCAACTTCAGCGTGACGGGCCTTTCCGGCAACGGCTCGGATATTTTCATCTGCACGCCTGGAACGCTGGGAAGCACCACAACATGCACGTACGCCTCCTACTGGACCGGAGCCCTGAACGGGTTCAGCGCCGAGATCACAGACGGG
>CAYPCK010000321.1:0-3668 GCA_964409185.1 uncultured Anaerolinea sp.
TTGCCCGTCCCCGTCGCCCCGAACACCCCCGACGACCTCTGCACGAACTTCTCCATGTCAATGCACACGGGATGATTCTGCTCGCGCGTATACCCGATCACAAAATTTTCTTTCTTTTCAGGCTTTCCAAATATTTGTGCAATATCACCTTCGTTCGCCAAAAACACCTGCGTATGATGCGGCGGCACATTCTTGACAGGCAAAATGCGCGGCTCATCTTTCAAGCCTGCCGCTATTTTCCCCTGCCAATCCTTATAAGCAGGCGTCCCCAACTCAGGACCCACCTCCAACATCAAATTCGGCAACACTTCGAGATTGGCATACAGCGTCTGTCCATGCAACGCCTGAGCGATATGCGCAGGGAACCGCCCCTCCATCTGCTCATCCGCAAACCGTGGGTCAGTGGCGCCGAGCACGATATCCGTGACAATGCCGTAATAATTCCACTCCCCGCTTTGGATGACCACAAACGCCCCCTCCTGAATCTCCTGCGGAGAGACGACCAGCCTCACCCGAAAATTCTCCTTCAACCCGCCGCCAACTAAATAACCAATTTTTGTTCTGTCCATAATTACCTCTTTATTTACCACAAAGGGTCACTAAGGTTCACAAAGGTTTAAACCCTTTTGGCTTTCCTTCGTGCTACTTCGTGACCCTTTGTGGTTGATTCTTTTTCTACCACGAAGGGTCACGAAGGTTCGCAAAGGTTTAAACCCTTTTCTTTTCCTTCGTGTTACTTCGTGACCCTTTGTGGTTGAATCTTCTCACACAACCATCCTCTTAATCCCATCTTTCAAATGCACAACATTGAAGTTAATCAAGAACCCCAACCGAATCCCTGTCAACTTTAAATACGTGATCAACTGTGCATCGAAAACAGGATGCATCGTCTCCACAGACTTGAACTCTACAATGACGCAATCATTTACGATCATATCGGGCTTAAGACCAGCATCCATCTTGATCCCACGATACGTGACAGGCAGTCCAACCTGAGTCGGCGCGCTCAATCCGCTTTCAGTTAACTCAAACTTTGTGCAGGTCTCATACACAGACTCAAGCAACCCGGGACCAAGGGCCGTATGCACTTTGAATGCCGCATCCAATACCGCCTTGCCAACTTTTTCCACATCGGGAGGAACAGGAGCATAAATTCTCTTTTGCATATTTTCCTCTTATCAACCACAAAGGAGACAAAGGGTCACAAAGATTTAAAATCCTTTGGTCTTCCTTAGTGTACCTTCGTGACCCTTTGTGGTTAATCAAATCCTTCGTGTTCCTTTGTGACACTTCGTGGTAAAAAATTACACGCTCACATCGCTCAACGCACCCAGCACAGACATCAACGTCGGGTAATCATCCCGCAACAACGTGATGACCTCATGCGTCGCCGCCTCTTTCCACTTTCCACTTTCTTTTCCTCGAACAACACTGGCTTGCAAAATATGCGCCGCAACGACTTCTCCCACAGGCACATCCTTGCCGTTCAAGATATGCCTGAAATACCCAAACTTCTCGGTGAACCGCGCAATATCCTTCTCATCACACAAATAGATCACATCCAAACTCAACGGCGGACGCGGCGGCAGCAGGTGGAAGATCTTCCCATCCTGTTCGTATCCCACCGCCAGCACGGACATCTCCACCGGCACGATGCGCCGTTCGCGGTTGTCCTTCATCACCTCCGCGCTGACATTATCCGCGGTGACAAGCTGACGCACCAGCCCGTCATCGTCAATGTGAATATCGTGGATGATGCCGAAGATCTGGTAATTCTCCGTCAACGGCGCACGCACCAGCGCCCCAAACGACGGCGCATTCAACTGATTCACGCGGCACCCCGCAATGAAGCCCGTCGTCCCTGCCCGCAGTAAACGTCCGATTTCGATTGGTCGAGTCATGTTGTCATTTCTCCGTAGGGGCGCGGGGACCGCGCCCAGGGCGAGATGACCTCGCCCTTACGATTTATTTTCTTGTTCTTCCCTGCAAATCCTTCGCGGATTGTTTGTACGAACCGTCGTCCACGTCTTCGTTGTTCTTGCGCAACTCCAGCGTCAGCAACTGCTCGATCTGTTGTTTTTCTTCGTTCTTTACCACCGCCGTCTCATGCGCGCGGTGAAGCAGATACGGATACGGTCGGTTTCCCATCATTCTGCATTGCTCGACCAAGACCGCGTGAAGCAGGTTCAACTTCTCCTTGTCATCCACCACCCACTTGGGGACTTCGACCCGCACGGGCCAGGGGTGTCCTTCCGTGCCGACGTTGAGGTAGAAGAAGTGCAAAGCGAGCAGGCCCTTGTAGCTTTTCTCGGAACTCGATTGGATCTGGAACACCGCCGAACGATGACCGGGCGGCAAGAGCGGATTCTTCTGTTCACCGTACAACCATCGATCACTCACGCCGCGCAAGGGATGAAACTCGCGCAGTTTTTGCAGTTGCTCACTATCTGCCATCATGATTTCGAGCAAGCGGAGGACCAGATCAGCCGAGGGTTTATCTACATAGCCTGCCGTGATCACGCCGCGCGATTGCAAGCGTGAGAGCACGCCTTTGTATTTTTCAACATAATCAAAATACGATTGTGTGTCTTCGCCCTTCGCTCCCCACAACTCGATGGGACCGTCTGTAAACGTGACGACCTGTCCCTGGATGCCTTTGGATAACTCGTCGAGTTTTGTGCGCTCAGCCACATCCCGTTTGAGGGCGACCATCCCGTCTGAAAGTGGAATGCCGTTGGGGAGCAGATCGTCGCCGTAGAGTAATTCGCTTTCGGTGTCAATCTTGGGCGCTTCGCCGGAATTGAGTCTCATTGTGATCGCGCCGACATTGACCAGTGAAAACTGTATCGAAGCGTGGCGGTCCGGGTTGATCTGCGAACCGTCGGCGGCGATCAAGGTGGCTTGGATGGCTGAATCAGGTACCGGGTAGGAGGAAGCGAGGTTTTCATCCACCGGTAACGCGCATCGGATGTTGGGGTCAACCGCTTTGGCAGAATCCACTTTAGAGCGAAGCGCATTCAATTCAGACGCGTAGAGATTCAACAATTCGCGCGCTTTGGCTCGTCGTTCTTCGAGCGTCTTCTTTCGTTCGCGCGCGCCTTTGCCGATCTCTTGAATCTTTTCGTACACTTGCTGGTAGGCGATGGGCATATCGTTAGAACAAATGTACACGGATTGTACAGGCAAACCGACTAAAATACAAGTTGGCGCGGGAACTTTTCTCGGCGCGGGGCGTCTCCAATGTACAGCACATCATATTAAGGAGTAAAGAGAAATGAAATCACGAACCATCTTGTTTACCGTCGTTGCCCTGCTGGCGCTTGTAGTCAGCGCGTGCGGGGTTGCGCCCGCCGTCAGCGGCGGCGCGCCCACGCGCTCGTTGAGCGTGGCGGGCTCGGGCACAGCCAACCTTGTGCCTGATATTGCCTACATTTATCTGGGGGTTCACACCGAATTGCCGTCCGCTTCGGAGGCGGTGCGGGCGAATAACGCCCAGACCCAGCAGATGATTCAGGCGCTCACCAATTTCGGCATCGACGCCAACGACATCCGCACCACCAACTTCAGCATCTACCCGTTCGATAAATATGACCCGCTCACGGGAACATCCACCGGTGAAAAGTATTATTCGGTGGATAACACGGTCTACGTGACCATCCGCGACCTGG
>CAYPCK010000322.1:0-3638 GCA_964409185.1 uncultured Anaerolinea sp.
GGCAAGGCGTGAAGATGCTCGACCGCGAAGGCCAGCTCGCCATCGGCGCCGCGTCTGTTTTCTATCAAGGCATCCTCGATGAGATTGAAAAGAACGATTACAACGTGTTCAACCGCCGAGCTTCATTGAGCGCAACCGAAAAACTCAGCCGCATCCCTGCGTTGTGGTTGAAGATATCATCCCTGTAGTCTATCCATTTTTCCTATCCTTCGTCACAGGCGTGCTCATGCGCGTTTGTGTGGTTTAATCGAACGAGAAAGCGCAGGTTATAATACGACCATCCATTGAGCTGTTCTGGAGGAACTCCCATGTATACCCTCGCTCCCGATGAGAAGGTTTCGCTCGTCATCGTTTACACACAGGATATGCTGGTGCGGGGAGAACTGGTCACGCAGAAGAATGTGCGCGTCAGCATCTGGTTGCGCACACAGGGTGTTCCCGACCACATCCATTTGCTCAACGCGCAGGTCCTGCACTTTGCCGTTGCACCCGCCAGATCCTTTGCGTATTCTGAGTTCTATCTGCCTGCAGGACAGATCGTAGCCATGCACCTTGCCCCGCCGCAGGCTGACCCGCTGGATTATGATCCTGCCGAGGTAAACCGCAGGATGGTTCCCCTCAATGCACTGATCGGTTCCTTCCTGTTCAAAGGTCAGATGCGCGTCGCCACGCAAACGGGGGGATTAGGTACCTCGCTCGATATTGCCCACGCACCCTGGCTGTCCATCTATGAAGTGGAAATCACAAACCCGTCCCTGCCTCAAATGCCCGCCATGCACGCACCGATGGTTTTGGTGCGGCCCAGCCTGATTAGCATAGGAATCGACAATGCCTGAGATCGTCTACTCTGCTGTTCAAGATTATCTGGCGTCTCTTGTCCCTGTCCGCGAGTCAGAGATGCAGGAGATGGAAAAATATGCCGAGGCGCATAAGTTTCCAATCATTGGGCCTGCATGTGGATATTATTGTTACCAACTTGCGCGTCTGATCGGCGCGGAATCCGTGTTTGAACTGGGCTCTGGATTTGGCTATTCCACGGCGTGGTTTGCGAAGGCGGTTAAAGAAAACGGGGGAGGCGTGGTGCATCACACCGTCTGGGATGAAAGACTTTCGCAAATGGCGGCAGGCTATTTGTCCAGGCTGGGATTGGGAGATGTTGTCCAATATCATATCGCAGAAGCGGTCGAGACTCTTCGCCAGACTCAGGGGCCGTTCGACATCATCTTCAACGACATTGACAAAGAGGCGTATCCCGATTCGCTCCCTGTCATCAAAGAAAAATTACGCCGCGGCGGGATTTTGATCATTGACAACATGCTCTGGCATGGACAGGTTCTGGACGCGGCCGACCACGCGGCAAGCACCGAGGCCATCCGCCGTTTCACGCAGCACATCGCGACCGATCCCGATTGGATCGTGTCCCTCGCCCCAGTGCGGGATGGGATGATCGTGGCGTATAAACGATAGAGTCTCGTATGGCCCGCAACTTTGACCGCGTCCCGTCGCGCCGCGATCCGAACCTTCTCAACAAGTGGACCTGGTATCCAAAAGATGTTCTTCCCCTGTGGGTGGCGGATATGGATTTTCCTGCCGCCCCTTCGATACGCGCCGCGCTTCGCAAACAGGTCGAACATGGCGTACTTGGATATGAATTGCCCTCCCGGGCATTCTATGAAATTATCGCCGGGCGGTTCAAGTACCTTTATGGCTGGGAGGTTGCCCCCGAAGCCATTGTCTATACGGCGGGAGTCAACAACGGATATAACATCGCGGCGCGGATTTTATGTGATTCACGCAAAGGTTATCTGATTCAAACGCCTGTTTACAACGAGTTTCTTGAGACCGAAATAAAAACTGGAATGCCCCAGCGCCTTGCCCCGCTGGCGAAAAAAGTGGAGGGAAACAGGATCAGTTACGAGGTCGATTTTGATGCGCTTACAAAGGAAGTGAAAAAGGCTGGCATGTTCCTGTTGTGCCATCCGCATAATCCCGTCGGGCATATTTACTCCCGCGAGGAATTAAAGCGCATGGCCGAGATTTGCATTGAAAACCAGGTGACGATTGTCTCGGATGAAATTCATAGCGAGTTGCTGCTCGGAGGTGCAAAATTCACGCCGACGGCAAGCCTATCCCGCGAAATCGGGAAACATACGATCACATTGGTCTCCGCCTCCAAGACATTCAACGTCCCGGGGCTTGCCTGCGCATTCGCGATCATCCCCGATGAGAAACTCAGGAAGCGGTTTTTTGATACGGCATACGGGATGTCTTTTGAAATCTCCACGCCTGGACTGACTGCCGCGCGCGTGGCCTACTCTGGCCGAGCCGATACGTGGTTGAAAGATTTGCGCCGTTATCTTACAGACAATCGTGATTTTGTCGTGAGTTATGTGGAGAAGAACCTGCCAGGTATCCGCGTGACCAAGCCCGACGCCACGTATCTGATCTGGCTCGATTGTTCGGATTTTGGACTTAAGCCAACGCCCTATGAGTTTTTCTTGAAGAAGGCTAAGGTCGCATTGAGTGATGGCGGGAAATTCGGAAAGGGAAACGAACAGTTCGTGCGACTCAACTTCGGCACGACGCGCAGAACGCTTCTCCAGGCGCTGGAACGAATGAAGAAAGCCTTGCAATAAAAAAGACGGATGGGGATCACCCATCCGTCAAACTTTCTATGTGCGGGAAGGAGAGGGGAAAAGCCGCCTTCCTTTCGTTCGGGGAACGTCTGGTTCTAAAGCGGGGCTTTGACCAGGTCAGGGCGTCCCCGTCCTTCCGTGGGTGTGAATTTCAGGTGGTGTCTCTATGGGTACCTCCTTTCACTCACCGTCATCTTACTACCGCATTCTTGGTATTGCATTAAAAACACTATACGATTCCATTAAAAAATTCTGTCGGTTTTGTAAACCATTTACTTCGGTTCGATGTTGACATCTGCGGGGTTGTTGCGTTTGAAGAGCCTGGCAATCAATACACCCGCCGGCGCGGCCAGCAGGAAAGCGAGGATGGCGCCAATTGTAAGCCCGATGACCGCCACGATCCCGATCCACAAAAATGCAAATGCAATCGGATCCTCTTTCACGACTTCGCCGCTGGCATCTATGCAATGCAACTCGTATGCGGTGGAAGGCTGGCGATTTCCATACTCGTCTGTTGTGGTGGTCGCGTAGGAATAACTGACCGGCTTCGTTCCCTGCGGACAGAGGAATTGCCCCGTGAAATCAATTGCGAAATTGCTGGCTGAGGTGAATCCGCCGATCATCATCGCCGCGGGGAGCAGGCATGAACTGATTACTGCGAAAACGATCACCCATACGATGCAACCCGAAACGGCCCCGGTCGTTGTTGATTTCATAACGTCTCCTTCACGACAATATAATTGCGTCCAAAGATACCACAACCTGCCCGCCTCGATTGTAGCACGAGCGATTGTGCGATATAATACAATTTGTCAGACAACTTTGCTTCGGGAGAAACCCATGACTACGATTGACCTGACGATTGACAAGTCACGGCGCAAGAATGCCATCCAGCGCGCCAGAGAACGCAACATCATCATCCCCACCTACGCCCAGATGAAAGACCCTTCGAAGATTCCCGCCAAGATCAAGGATGAATTGAAGAAGATCGGACTCTGGGAC
>CAYPCK010000323.1:0-3638 GCA_964409185.1 uncultured Anaerolinea sp.
TGTGGGGATTTCAACATATTGCGGATAACAGGATTGGAGATTCTCCACGAGGCAAAAGGACGGGAAAAAGATGGGGCGGCACAACCCGCAGTGATAGATCATGCCATTGCGGAATGCCGTGGCGGCTTGTTGCGCGCCCGCGCTGCCCTTGGG
Source organism: uncultured Anaerolinea sp. (assembly GCA_964409185.1). Taxonomy (GTDB): domain Bacteria; phylum Chloroflexota; class Anaerolineae; order Anaerolineales; family Villigracilaceae; genus Defluviilinea. The sequence continues at coordinate 154 of CAYPCK010000323.1, forward strand.
CATGATCATGCCGATCCGGTAATCGTCTGTGAGAAGCGCAGAGGTATACCCCGCGAGGAATGCGGCGATGTCGGTCTGGCCCTCGCCGCCCAGCGCGCTGATATTTCCACCGGCGACAATGCCGGGGATGTTGATCGAGAGAAATTGAACCTGCGGGGCGGCAACAGCCAGCGAGGCAATGCCGGGGTCCGGGGGAAGCGCGATCACAATGCGCAAACCGGGTTCGGTCAAATCGGCGGGTGTGATTGAATTGCGGACTTGAAACCGGTAACCGGAGGCTTGCGTGAGGTCATAGACGGTCTTTTGATATAAGTTCGATGCTTCGGGATCGAGGTCAGCCGGCAGGATGAGCACAGCCAGCGGAATGGTCGGCGTGGATGTAAGAGTGGGCGGAATGATGGGAGTATTCGTTGGCACGGGTGTTGAGGTCGATGGTGGTTCTGTTCCTCCACAAGCAGTAAGGATTACCAGAAGTATTGAAATGATGGAGTAGGTGTTCTTTCGCACAAGGTCGCTCCGAGGAGGGGAATGGGCGAATTATACACGTTGACATGATGCCCGCCCGTTTCGGGGAACATTTGCCAGGAGTGGGTCGTCTGATGCAAAAAGAGCCAGGAGACATTTATGAAAAATCTTGTTCGCGTGAGCCTGTTCGTTGCCATGTTTTTTGGCGCAGGATGCCAGGCAGACACAGGGAATGCCGCAATACCGGCGGAGGATGTGACCGGCATAACTTCCACGCCTGCCCCTGCATCTGCAGATGAACCGGTCACCACCCCCGACCGAACCACTCCTCAGCAAACCAAGGAGCCAGAGCGCGTTCTCACGGAGGCGGCAGTCACCCCGGTTACAGGCGAAGCGCCGCTTGAATTGTTGGAGCAGATCGTCAATGATCTCTCACGCCGGACAGGCGTATCCAGCACTCAAATCGTTGTGGTTCAAGACCAGCAAGTGGAATGGAACGACGGTTCACTGGGATGTCCGAAAGCCGGCGAGTTCTACACGCAAGCAATCATACCGGGTTATTGGATACTTCTGGAGGCGGACGGGACTCAGTACGATTACCGGGCTGGGAGTGGAGGCAGTTTTCTTCTCTGCGAGCGAGGCATTCCACCCCTGCCCCCAAGCACGCCAAAATCGTGATCTGTAAAAAGTTGCGGAGGCTCCTAATTGAGCCTCCGCAACTTTTTCATTCGTACAAGTTATCCACCAGATTGTTACGGAACGGTGAACAACAATGCTTCGGTGCTTTGTGTGGCACCGCCGCGATTGCCCGTGCCGCGGTCGCCGTTGGTCAACAAAAGCAAGCCCAGTTCCGGTGTATTACCGGGGAATACGCCAAAGTCGTAGACCTCGAGCGCTGCCGGGTCATAGGTGTTGCCGGGGACGTCCAAAGGCACACCAAAATACTGTTCGCCCAACGGCGTGACAGTCAGACCGTCAATGAAGTCGCCGGGTCCACCGTTGTACCAATCGAACGCTTCGACAGCGATATCCACGTTGGTGGCGAGCATGTCCGCATCGGTCATACCGATTTGTTCTGCGCACAATAATAGAACTGTATTGCCTGTGTTCGTGGAGTGTTCGGTGTAGAAGAACGCGGACGCGGTGTGAGTCGTCAGGTTCTCCACCCAGGTCAACTGGCGTCCATCACCGAGGCCGCCGGAGAGTGAACCGTCGAAGTTGTAGACGGCGAAATCGTACGTGTCATCCTGGTTGGTATCAAGATATACGTTATGGTTGACCGGGACCAGGTGTTCCTGCCGTTCCCAGGTGTTGATCGCAAACGCCCAGATGAACGAGGGGTTCGCCGAGCAGAAGTTTGCGGAGACAGGGAAGGTATTCACACCCACTGCGCGGATATCGGGGGTCGGCATGGCTTCACCCCATCCGCCTTCGGGGAGGTTGTCGCTGACCGCAATTAGGGAGTACGCGTCATTTTGCGCCGTACCCACACCCTTGTTATCCAAGCCGATCACCTGCGGGAACGAGCCCGGGATGATGCTTGCGGTATCCGGAACGACTTTCGCGGCTTTGCGAGGCAGAACATGCCACGGGATGTTGATGGTGTGGCTTCCGCTGGTCATGACGATATACCCATCGAACTCGTTCGCGGTCAGTGTGGCAGGGTTGGCGCCCTGGCTGCCGGAGTTCATGAAGTTAGCCGGTAGGAGCGAGCCATTGATGGTCATCTTCACCGTGAAGTAGGCATCGCCGCGGTTGACCACAACCTTGGAGGGAGCGCTGACCGTCACCGCGCCGCTGGCTTGATCGTCGGCGAAGCGGAACGTCGGGGTAATGTTGTAAGTCTTTTTGAAGTAACCAAAGTTGTGGACGCGCACCGTGCGGTACAAGGTTACAGTGCTGTTGGAAACATCCACGAACCCGAAGCTCAAAGCGCCGGATAGGCCAAACAAATCCCATGCCGCCACAGGCGCGGTCAATGCGCGGTTTACACGCACTTCGCCGCCGCCGATGCGGGTGATCGGGGCGAGGTCGCCCAACAGCGCGTTATTGATGATGTTGGTCTCTGCGTTGTTCATCAAGAGCGCTTTGGTTTCGATGGGTGCCAGACCGTGGCCGAAGGTGAACCGGTTCGTACCGCCATACTTGTCGATGAGTAATGCGGCAGAGCCAGTGACCATGGGAGCCGCCCCGGAAGTGCCTCCGAACGGACCTTCATCCGTGCCGGTACCGGCAATCGCGGAGACCGATGCGCCAGGAGCGCCGATTTCAGGTTTGATCAACGTAAACGATTCGTGTTGCGGACCACGCGCTGAACTTCCAACCATCGTACCAGCCAGGGGGATACCGAGGTTCGGGTCGAAAGTTACCGATGTGTTGGGCAATCCACTCTTAAGCGTGTTCGAGATGGATTGACTGACCATGTAACCGGGAATGGTAATCGGAGCATCACCGCCATCGCCGCCTTCAAAGGGGTCGCCCGGGGCGATCAAGCCGATGATACCGGCGATACCACCGGCATCGCCAATGTTCTTGATCTTGAGGGTAAAGTTACAGCCACCGCGATCAACCAGACCGACCTTGCCGGTCAATGCGCCCGGGGCAAACGCCGCGCAACCGTTGAGGTTGCCGCCGGCGCCGTCACCGTATTGCACCAGCCCGCTGATCGTGGAGACGAGAGGAGTGGACCAAGGCTGGAAGACAGCCGGGTACTGACCAACGATTCCCGCCGGGGCGGTAACCTGCATCAGAGGTTGGAACGCGCTGGGGACAGAAGTCTGCGCCACAGAGAGCGCGGTTGCAGCGGAGGCGGGGGTGCCGTTTACGTACGGTTTGTTGCCGCCATTGCCAGCAGAAGCAACCGTGAATACACCCACCAGAGTAGCCTGGTTCACCGCGTAGGAAAGATCGTCATCGAATGGCTGTCCGTATTGGGAGCCCAGCGACATGTTGACGACATCCACGTGGTCGCGGGTTCGACCGTCGCCATTCGGGTCAACGGCAAATTCCATACCCTGAAT